>NZ_JBEZEH010000020.1:0-47867 GCF_040648775.1 Micromonospora sp. NPDC049089 | reverse complement strand
GGGGCCCCGTCCCGCCCCGGCGGGGCCCCACCACCCGCTCCTGAGCCTCCAGATCCGGGACAAACCCCTCGTGCGCCAAGGCTCGGCGATCGACCGATGCTGATCGGCCCTTGATCGATATGGCACGTCCCGGCGGTGCGCTACCGTCTTAGCGACCAGTCCGCAGCGAAGCCGGTGCTCATCCCGGCGCTGTCCCGCAACTGTGATGCCCCACCGGTCGGTGGGGACGAGCCAGGTCGCCTACGGATCGGTCGCGAAACGCGCTCTCGAGGAAGGGCGCCTCGTGGGCGGGCGTACGAAAGTCCCTGTCGGCGAAGCACCACACTCCTCGACCGACAGGAGGCCCCTATGAACAGACGTACCCCTCGGATCTTCGCGGCGACCCTCGCGGTCGCCGCGCTCGCCCTCGGCGCCTGCGCCGAGAAGACCGATGACAAGCCGAGCGCCGGCACCGCTGCCGCCGCGTACCCGGTCACCGTCGGCGCGCTCACCCTCGACAAGCGCCCCGAGAAGATCGTCGTGCTGTCGCCCACCGCCACCGAGATGCTCTTCGCGATCGGTGCCGGCCCGCAGGTGACCGCCGTCGACGACCAGTCGAACTATCCGGCCGACGCGCCCAAGACCGACCTCTCCGCCTTCCAGCCCAACGCCGAGGCGATCGCCGGCAAGAACCCTGACCTGGTGGTTCTCTCCGACGACCGCAACAAGATCGTTGAGCAGCTCGGCAAGCTGAAGATTCCGGTGTACCAGACCCCGGCGGCGGTCACGCTCGACGACTCGTACCGGCAGATCACCGAGCTGGGCACGCTGACCGGTCACGCCGACCAGGCCACCGACGTCGCCACCCGGATGAAGGACGACATCGCCAAGCTGGTCAAGGACCTGCCGCAGCGCGCCGAGAAGCTCACCTACTTCCACGAGCTGGGCCCGGAGCTGTACAGCGCCACCAGCAAGACCTTCATCGGCTCGCTCTACAGCCAGGCCGGCCTGACCAACATCGCCGACCCGGCCGACGCGGACGGTAAGAACTTCGGCTACCCGCAGCTGTCCCAGGAGATCATCGTCAAGGCCGACCCGGACTTCGTCTTCCTGGCCGATGCCAAGTGCTGCCAGCAGAGCGCCGACACGGTCAAGGCGCGCAGTGGCTGGGCCGGCCTCACCGCGGTGAAGAACAACCAGGTCGTCGCCCTCGACGACGACATCGCCTCCCGCTGGGGCCCACGGGTAGTGGACCTGCTCCGGGTCATCGTCGACGCGGTCGCCAAGGTGCCCGCGTGACCGTCGTCCGTCGGTGACCGGGCCGCGACAGGTGTCCGATCCGGCACCAACCGGTCAGCCGACCGAGCCGCCGCCGTCATCCCCGCGGGCCGAGCCACATGCCACGGCCCGGCCCGCCGGGCTGCGGTCCACGGCCCGGCCCGCCGGGCTGCCGTCCGGGGCCCGGCCCGCGGGGCTGCGCATGCGGTGGCTGGTCGCGGGCCTGGTGGCGGTGCTCGTCGCGCTCGTCGTCGGGGTATCGCTCGGCCCGGTGAGCCTGCCCCCGGGCAGCGTTGCCGCCGAGCTGCTCAACCTGCTTCCCGGGGTGCACCTCGACAGCGGGCTGACCGAACGTGAGATCGCGATCGTCACCGAGCTGCGCCTGCCCCGGGTGGTGCTGGGCCTGCTCGTCGGCGGTCTGCTCGCCCTCGCCGGTGGTTGCTACCAGGGCGTGTTCCGCAACCCGCTGGCCGACCCGTACCTGCTCGGTGTGGCCGCCGGCGCCGGCCTCGCGGTCACCGCGGCGATCGCCCTCGGCGGCGCCGGCCGGCAGGGCACGCTCTCCGGGTTACCGATGACCATTCCGCTGGCCGCGTTCGCCGGTTCGCTGCTCGCCGTCACGATGACCTACGTGCTTGGCGCGGCCGGTGGGCGACGCGGGTCACCGGCCATGCTGATCCTGGCCGGGGTGGCGGTCTCCGCGTTCCTCTCCGCCGGGCAGACGTACCTCCTGCAACGCAACGCCGACACCATCCAGCCGGTGTACTCCTGGTTGCTCGGCCGGCTCGCCACCGCCGGTTGGCACGACGTGCTGCTGGTGCTGCCGTACGCCGCGCTGACCACCGTTGTGGTGCTGCTGCACCGCCGCGAGCTGGACGTCCTCGCGGTCGGCGACGACGAGGCGAGAAGTCTGGGCCTGCACCCGCAGCGCACCCGATACCTGTTGATCGCCGCCGCCTCGCTGGGCACCGCCGCGGCGGTCTCCGCGACCGGCCTGATCGGCTTCGTCGGCATCATCGTGCCGCACACCGTCCGGCTGCTCGCCGGGTCCAGCTACCGGGTGATCCTGCCGATGTCACTGCTGTTCGGCGGCGCGTTCCTGGCGCTGACCGATGTGGTGGCCCGCACCGCCGCCGCTCCGTCCGAGCTGCCCATCGGAGTGGTGACCGCCCTGCTGGGCGGCCCGTTCTTCGTCCTCGTGCTGCGAACCGCCCGGCGAGCGCTCACGTGAGCCACGAACCCGCCGCCGGCACGCCGGCCGTCGAGGTGCGCGAGTTGCACGTCGACCTCGGTGGCACGCCGATCCTGACCGGCGTCGACCTCACCGTCGCCGTCGGCGAGTGGGTCACCGTGATCGGCCCGAACGGCGCCGGCAAATCCACCCTGTTACGCGCCGTCGGCGGCCTGCTGCCCGCGCCGAAGGCGATCACTCTCTTCGGTACGCCGAGTGCCGCGCTGCGCCGTCGGGACCGCGCCCGGATAGTGGCCACTGTGGCGCAGTCCCCGGTGGTGCCGCCCGGCATGTCGGTGCTGGACTACGTGCTGCTCGGCCGCACCCCGTACATCCCGACCCTGGGCCGGGAGTCGACAGCCGACGTCGACGCCGTGCACGAGGTGCTGGGGCGGTTGGACCTCGCCGGCTTCCACCGTCGCGAACTGGCCACCCTCTCCGGCGGCGAACGGCAGCGGGTGTTCCTCGCCCGCGCGCTCGCCCAGGGCGCGACGCTGCTGCTGCTCGACGAGCCGACCAGCGCGCTCGACATCGGCCACCAGCAGGACGTGCTCGAACTCGTCGACCAGCTGCGCCGCGAGCACGGCCTGACCGTCCTGGCCACGATGCACGACCTCTCCCTGGCCGGGGAGTACGCCGACCGGATGGTGATGCTCGCCGCCGGTCAGGTGGTGGCCGCCGGAACTCCGACCGAGGTGCTGACCGAGGAGCTGCTCGCCACCCACTACCGGGCCAGCGTCCGGGTGGTCCCCGGCTCCCACGGCCCCCTGGTGGTCCCCGTCCGCCCCACCCGCCCCTGAGCACGCGCCACCCGGCCCTGAGCACGCGGGCGCTGGGTCAGGGGCCCAGGTCGATGACGGAGAAGAGGGCGCCCTGGGGGTCGCGGAGGGCGGCGAAGCGGCCCGCGGGGATGTCGCGGGGCGGGACCAGGATCGTTCCGCCCAGCTCGGCGGCGCGGGCCGCGGCGGCGTCCGCGTCGGCAACCGCGAAGTACACAGTCCAGTACGCGGGCAGGTCGGCCGGGAAGTCGTCGGCCAGCGGCGGCATCATCCCGGCGACGATCTGCGTCCCGAGCCGCCACCCGGTGTACGTCATCGCGCCCACCGCCTGGTCGTCGGGCTGCCAGCCGAACACCAGCTCGTAGAAGACCTTCGCGCCCTCGGGGTCGGGGGTGACCAGCTCGTTCCAGCTCATCGCGCCGGGCACGTTGAACACCTCGGCACCGGCCATGGTCAGCGGCTGCCAGACGCTGAACGTGGCACCGGCCGGGTCGGCGAAGACCGCCATCCAGCCCCTGTCGAAGACCTCGAACGGTGGGACGACGACCTGCCCGCCGGCCCGTTCGACCCGCCCGGCGACCAGCTCGGCGTCGTCGGTGGCGAGGTAGGTCGACCAGATCGGGATCTGGTCCGGGATCGCGGGCGGGCCGGCGCCGGCCACCGGCTTGCCGTCGAGCAGGAAGACCGTGTAGCCGCCCGCCTCGGGTTCCGGGGTGACCCGGCCGGTCCAACCGAACAGCTCCGGGTAGAAACGCCGCGCGTCGGTCAGGTCCGGGGTGGCCAGGTCGGCCCAGCAGGGCGTACCCGGCGGGACGGTGCTCACGTCAAGACCCCTTTCGGCCCGGCGGCCACGGCGGCCCCCTGCCGGAATCCTGGCACCGTCCCGCTGCAGCCCGGGGCGGAAACGGACGAATCGTCAGCTGAACCGGCGACCCTCGTCCCGTCGGTACGCCCAACCGGCGAGCGCGGCGAGCAACACCACCCAGACACCGAGCATGATCAGTGCCAGCGGCTGCACGTCGTAGTCGGCCACCGACGCCCACATCAGTTCGGCAGCGCCCCGGGTCGGCAGGTACGGCGCGATCGTCTCGATGAACCCGGGCGCGTCGCCTGGCGCGGAGAGCAGGCCGCCACCGAACGCCAGCGGAAGGAAGACCACCTGCGCCACCACGATCGCCGCCTTGCTCGGCAGCGAGTAGCCGATGGCGAGCCCCATCAGCGTGAACGGCACCGAGATGACGGCCACGGTGCCGACGGTCAGCAGGAACGCCGCCGGGGTGATCTGGGCCGCGGTCAGCGTCGCGCCGATCACCACGACCGGGATCAGCGACAGGTAGGTCAGCGCCAGGCCGGCCAGCACGCGGCCCGCGAACCGGGGCGCCGGCCCGGCCGGCAACGTCCGGGTGTACGGGTTCCAGGGCTGGTCGCGGTCCTCGGCGACACCGACGCCGTACTGGAAGATGTTGGCGCTCATCACCGAGAAGGTAATCATCGACGCGGTGGCGTAGGTGGCACCGACCTGATCGTCACCGGCGAAGGGCACCACGAAGAAGATCATGGCGGCGGCCGGGAAGAAGGCGCTGCCGAAGACGGCCACCGGAATCCGGATGATCTCCAGGAGTTGGTAGCGGGCGTGGACCAGGGCGAGCTGCACGGTCGCCTCCTCAGACGGTGGTGGGTAGGCCGCCGGCAGCGGCGGTGGGTCGGCCGGCGCTGGTGGGCGCGTCCCCGGTGGGCGCGTCGCCGCCGGGCGCGGTCCCGGTGGGCGCGTCGCCGCTGGTGATGGCGAGGAACGCCTCCTCCAGCGAGGTCGGCCGTACCTCCAGGTCGGTGAACGGGGTCCGGGCCGTGACAAGCGCTCGGACCAGTTCGTCGGCGTCGGTGGTGAGCAGGTGCAGCCGACCGTCGACCCGTTCGGTGCGCACCACCCCGGGCAGGTCGGGCAGGTGGTCGGCGACCAGGCTGACCCGCCGTACGCCGACGATGCCGCGCACCGCGTCCACCGTGTCGTCGGCGAGCACCCGGCCCTGCCCGATGACCACCACCCGGTGCGCGAGCGCCTCCACCTCCTCCAGGTAGTGGCTGCTCAACAGCACTGTGCCGCCGTCGGCGTGAAAAGCCCGGATCGCTTCCCACAGGGTGTGCCGGGCGGCCACGTCCAGGCCCGTGGTCGGTTCGTCGAGCAGCACCAACCGGGGTCGGCCGACGAACGCCAACGCCACCGCCAACCGCCGACGCTGCCCCCCGGAGAGGCCCCCGGTCTGCCGTCGGGCGAGGTCACCCAGGCCGAACTGGTCGAGCAGTTCACCGCGGGGCACCGGGTCCGGGTAGTGCGCGGAGACGAAGTCGACGACCTCTCCGACGCGGAGCGTGCCGGGCAGGCCGGTCTCCTGCGGGGTGACCCCGATCTGCCGCCGGCTCGCCGGGTCGCGGGGGTCGCCACCGAACAGCTCGACCCGCCCCGAGCTGGGACGGCGCAGGCCCACCAGCAGGTTCATCAGGGTGCTCTTGCCGGCGCCGTTCGGCCCGAGCAGGCCGACCAGCTCACCGGCCTTGACTTCCAGGTCGACGCGGTCGAGCGCGAGAACGTCGCCGTACCGGCGGCTGGCCTGGTCGGCGCGGGCGAGGGTCATGACTGCTCCTTCGACGGGGTGGGGTCGAGCAGGGCACGAATCGACTCGGTGTACTCCTCGAACGCCAGCCGGCCTCGCCGGCTGAGCCGGACCAGGGTCGCGGGGGTGCGTCCACGGTGGGTCTTGCTGATCTCCACGTAGCCGGCGTCCTCGAGCTTGCGCAGATGCACCGAGAGGTTGCCGGCGGTCATCGCGAGCAGCTCCTGCAAGCGCGGGAACGCGATCTTGTCGCCGTCGTTGAGGGCGGAGAGGCTTGCCACCACCCGCAGCCGGGCCTGTGCGTGAATGACCGGATCCAGCTCGGTCACGGCTGCTGTCGCTGTCGCTGCCGCCGCCGGGCGAGCGCGCCGGCCACCAGCATTCCGCCACCGCCGGCCAGCGCCACGATGAGCGGGTGCCAGCCCGGCCCGGCGAACGCCCCGACCAGGTTGATCACGCTGATCCAGACGCCCAGCCGGAACAGGTCCTGGTCCAGCCAGACCGCCCCGCCGGCCATGTGCAGCGCACCGGTCAGCCCGACGGCGGTCGCCGACCAGAGCAGCGCCGCCAGGTCGTGCGGCAGGTGTTCGGAGATCCGGCCCAGCCCTGCGTAGACGCTGACCGTTCCGAGCGCCCAGGCGTACCCGTACCACTTGCCGCGCCGGGCGGAGTCGCCGGTCACCTGGCCGTAGGCCCGCATGCTGACCACCGCCTGGGTTGCTCCGGCGGCCGCGAGCAGTACGAAGAGGACGGTCAGCGGCAGCCAGCTCGGCAGTGCTACCAGCGCCCGGTCACCCGGGGGGAATCGCAGGAAGAACAGCCCGAAACCGACAAGCCAGGCGACACCCCACGGCCAGTAGAGCAGGCGGGCGTCGGGGTCGAGCTGGCGTGCCGTCGCTGACCGCTGGTCCTGGATCAGCCGGAGCGCCGCCGCGGCGTCAGTGGGTGGTGAATCATCGTCGAGGTCCACGCAAACTACTTTACGACACAAAGTCGAGCGGGGTGACCCCGTCATCGCCGACGGGACCCCCCGATGCCGGCGAGCATTGCCTATGGTGGTTCAGTCGTGACGACTGATCCGTCGCACAGGCCACAGGGGAGGGTTCGTGTCAAGCCCGAGCAATGAGCTGGAGGTCCAGCCGGAGGCTCTGACGGCGTTCGCCGCCGGGTCCAAGGATCGGGCGGCCCGTTTCCGCGAACTGCACCGCGCCTTCGGCGACGGGCATGTGCCACGGCACGCCTTCGGGGTGATGCCGGCGTCCTTCAACCTCGCGGCGACGTACGCCGAGCAGTTCGAGGCGTGCCTTCAAGGGCTGGCCGACGGCGCCGAGATGATGGCGGACATCGCCGAAGGGCTCACCGACACCGCCGCTGCCTACACCGGCACCGACGTGGCCAACACCGACCTCTTCGTGCCCGGCCGCCCGCCCGCTCCCGACCTCATCGCACCCGGCCCCTGGTCGGGTGGCAACGGCGCTCCGACCGGTTCGGTGCCGGCGTGAGCACCGAGGCGTTGCAGCGCAACAAGACCTACTTCGAGCAAATCGTCTCGGGCACGCCCGAGCCCTTCAAACCGCTCTCCAACGCGGTGCTCTGGCCGTTCGAGCAGCTGTTGGAGTTGGTCGCCGGCGAACCGGACGACCTGATGCGGGCCGCGCAGCTCTGCCTGGACACCGGCGCGGCGGTACGGGAAATCGCCGGCGACCAGATCGCCGACCGGGCCCGCCTGCGTGGCGCCTGGTCGGGCGACGCGGCCGAGGGCTTCCACGCCTCCATGGAGTCGGTCGAGGCGGCGATCGAGGAGCTGGCCCAGGGGCTCGACGGCACCAAGGACGTGCTGGTCGAGGCGGCGAACGCGGCGGTGGACGCGTTCAATCTGCTGGTCGAGCTGATCCTTGAGTTCCTGCTCTGGTTCCTCACCGAGGTGATCATTGCGGCGGTGGCCGCGGCGCTGAGCGCCGGCGTCTCGTTGGCCGCCACGGTGGTCCGGGTGCTGGCCCGGCTGGCCACCACGGTGGGTCGGATGGTCAAGATCGTCGCTCGGTTCGCCGAGGTGCTCACCCGCCTCGCCGCCCGGCTGGGCAAGGTCGCCGGGCAGCTCCGCAAGTACGCGGAGACCGTCATGGAGATCAAGAAGCGAAAGAAGCAGTACAAGCTGCTCAGCAAGGGCGGCTGGACGCCCGAGGGGCGTGCCTTCCAGGTCGAGAAGTTCAAGACCCTCTTCCCGGGCAAGTTCGTCATCAACCAGGTCTCGCCGGTCAACATCCCCGGGTTCGGCGGCGCTCTGCTGGACACCGGCGTGGGCCTGCACGACATCTCCGACGGGCAGAAGGACCGCAACTACCTGGTGGACGGCACGTACAGCGAGGACCTGGGCCCGTATACCGCGGGTGTGCAGAATGTCTTCGACTCCATCGTGAACTGAAAGGCAGCCATGACCTTCCCCGCCCTGGACCGCATTGAGGCGCTGGCTCGCAACCTCGACGGATGGCAGCGGCAACTCGCCGATCGGATGGCGGAGCTGGAGCAGACCAGCGCCGAGGGTGTGAGCGACTCCGGTCTGGTGCGGGTCACCGCCGCGGCCGACGGCAAGATCCTTTCTTCGGAGCTGAACGCGCGGGCGATGCGACTGGACTCCTACAGCCTGGCCGAGGAGTTCACCGCAGCCGCCAACCGGGCGCAGGAAGCCGCCGCGGCCCGCGTCCGGGAGTTGGTCGGGGAGGTCATCGGCGACGCAGGCGCCGGTCCGCGCCGGTCCGCCGACTACGAGGGACACTGATGACGACCGACGGGAGCCAGACACGGTACGTCGAGGGGATCACCCGACTGCTGGCGGCCGGGGAGCAGGTGTGCGCGGTGGCCCAGGTGCGAACGGGCGGCGGGCTGACGCCGGCGCCTCCTTCGCAGCCGTCGACACCACCCGCCACGGGTGGGCCGGGCTTCCTGGGTGTCCTGCTCAACGTGCTGTCCCCGAACATCACCTTCGGCCGGGCAGACAACGCCGTCGACTGGCTCTTCTTCGGGGTCGGAGGTCGAGGTGACCCGGATTCCCAGGCATCCGTGCTGCACCACGCCCTGACCGCGGCGGCGAAGGGCCCCGGCCTCCGGACCCTCGTGCTGGGGGTCACCGACCAGCGGCTGCTGCTCGGCGCGACAGCACCCGTCGGCCTGCTCTCCAGCTCGACGGCGGACGAACAGGCGCAGGCCGACATCGAACTGCTCGGGTCCGTCCCGCGCGCGACCGTCGCCGCCCGGGTCGGCAGGTACCGGTTGAACTGGAAACGGCTGCGGATCGACTTTGCCGACGGGTCGTGGCTGTCGTTCCACGTGCCGCTGGCCGACTCCAGCCGCCCGCTGCGGGAGGTCGCGGCAGCCCTGTCAGCTGGCTGAGCCACCGTCGAGCGGGGCGGGCAGCGGCGCAACGTGCAGCACCGCCAGCCGGGACACCGCCCGGGTGAGCACCACGTACAACCGGTGCAGCCCGCGCGGCTCGGCCGCGACGATGGCGGCCGGCTCGACCACCACCACATGGTCGTACTCCAGGCCCTTGACCAGCGTCGCCGGCACCACCGTAACCCGCTCCGCGGCCGCCACGTCGTCGGCGGTCGCGGTCTCGACACCGGCCTCGGCCAGCGCCGCGCGCAGGCCGTCGACCGCGTCGTCCGCGGCGATCACCCCGACCGATCCGTCGTGCGCGAGCGCCGCGCGCACCTCGGCCACCGTCGCCGAGGTCAGGTCGGTCACCGTACGCACGTCCAGGCCGCCGTCGTGGCGCAGCGACTCAGCCGGCGGTACGTCCACCGCGAGCGCCGGGAGCAGCAGGTTCGCGAATGCGACGACTGCGGCCGGCACCCGGAACCCGATGGTCAACGGGACCACCACCGCGTCCGGCTTGCCCAGATGGGCGAGAGATTCCCTCCAGTCCGTCGCCGCCCACGGCGCGGTGCCCTGGGCGAGGTCACCGAGGAGCGTGACCGAGCCGTGCTCACTGCGCCGAGCGATGGCCCGACACTGCATCGGGGAGAGGTCCTGCGCCTCGTCCACCACCACGTGCCCGAACCCGGAGAGCCGTTCCAGCAGCCCGGTCGCCTCGTCGATCAGCACCGCGTCGGCAGCGGTCCAACGGGTCGCCTTCGGCGTGCGGGCCGGCTTCACCCACGTCAACTGCGCCTGCTCAGCGTCGCTGAGCAGCCCGTCCGCTGCGGCGGCGAGCCGGTCCGGATCGGAGAACAGGCCGTGCACCAGCCCTTCCGGGGTGAGTGACGGCCAGACCGCGTCCAGGAAGTCGAGCACCGGCCGGCAGCGGCTCATCCGGCGCAGCCAGGCATCGCTGGGCGACTCCGCACGCCGCGCCTCGGCCTGCCGTTGCAGCAGACTCACCACCCGCGCCTGGACACGTTCCCGACCCGTGCCGTACGGCAGCCCCTCCCGGCGGGTCTCCTCGACGATCCGGTGCAACGGCTCCACCCCGATGCGCCAGCGGAACGAGCTGTCCGACACGGTGATCGACTCGGTCGGAGTGCCGATCTGCGCCTGCACGGCGCGTCGCAGCACGCTCGCCATCCGTACGTCGTGTTTGAGCGCGGCCACCTCCGGCGCCTCGACCGCCCGAACCGCCACTCGGGAAATCAACTCCTCCACGGTGGCCTGCTCGACCTCGACCTCACCGAGCGCCGGCAGCACCGCCGCGATGTACGACAGGAACGCCCGGTTCGGCCCGACGATCAACACACCCGCCCGCCGCAACCGCTCCCGGTGCAGGTAGAGCAGGTACGCGGCCCGGTGCAGACCGACAGCCGTCTTCCCCGTACCCGGCGCGCCCTGCACGCAGATCGAGTCGGCGAGATCAGCCCGGACCAGCTCGTCCTGCTCCGGCTGGATCGTGGCGACGATGTCCCGCATCGGCCCGACGCGTGGACGCTCGATCTCGGCGGTGAGGATCCGACTGGTCGTACCGAGCTCTTCGCCCCGATCCAGCCGCTCATCCTCGAAGCTCGTCAGCACACCATTGCTGAACCCGAACCGTCGCCGAACCGCCACCCCCTGCGGATCCCGCACACTGGCCCGGTAGAACGACCGGGAGACCGGTGCCCGCCAGTCCAGCACCAACGGCTCACCACGATCATCGGTGACATGCCGCCGCCCCACGTGATACCGCCGACCGTGATGATCGCCGTTGGTGTCAGACGCGGTCGGCTCGTCGGCGAAGTCGAGGCGGCCGAAGAAGAGCGGGGTGGTCGGGTCGTCGGCCAGCTCGGCGACCCGGCGGGCCAGGGTGCGGCCGAGCGTCTCGGCCGCGTACGCGTCGCCGGCCACCTGGTCACCGGTGGCGAAGAGAGACTGGGCCCGCTCCCGCATCCGACCCAGTGCCGCCCGCGAGGTGCTGAGGTGTGCGCGTTCGGCGGCCAGGTCCGCGTCGAGGCCGGTATCGGTGTCGGTGTCAAGTGCGGGCATGCTGACGTCCCATCGTTCACATCTGCTGCGCGCTCGCGTGTCCGGGGGCGGATGGCCGCCCGCCCGGCGCGAAGACGTCCGTTCCGGTGCAGCTCACCTCGGCCGTCAAGCGGCCTGCAACCCTACGCTTCCCAACCCGCCACAGCCATCGAATTACCGACGCGACCACCCGTCCGAGACGGCGTGTCGCCCGGTCGGCTGTCGCTGGGCGATCACGCCCCGCCCCGCGCTTCTCATGCGTTGACCGCCGCCACGCCGGTGATCGACTCGGCTTTCAGGAAGTCGCGGTCTCTGGGCTGGTGCAACGCCCCGGTTTTAAGGAAGCCGAGTCGATCACGGGGACACGCGGCTTGCTGCGTCAGAGACGGCAGGGACGGCGTGGCGGACGCGCGGTGGCCCGGGCGGGACGCGGGGGGTGATGGCAGGTTGGGGAGGCTGCCGGGATCATGGGGGTATGACCGAGGCCCGCTCCGATTCGCGCCGGATGACGATCAGCGACCCCCAGGTGATGCGGGCGATGGCCCATCCGGCCCGGATCGCGATCATGGAGTACCTGAACAGTCGCGAGAGTGGTGGGACTGCCACCGAATGTGCCGAGATCGTCGGGCTGTCGCCGAGCGCGACCAGCTACCACCTGCGGGCGCTGGCGAAGTTCGGCCTGGTTGAGCAGGCGCCGAGCCGGGGGGACGCGCGCGAGCGTTTGTGGCGTGTGCCGAGCGTGAGTGTGCTGGTCGAGGCGGGTCGTGATGCCGGGCCTGAGGCGCGTGCGGCTGAGCAGGCGCTGGTGGAGGCGCATGCGGTCCGGGCCATGGAGCGGACTCGGGACTGGTTGCGGCGTGCCGGGGACGAGCCGGCCGAGTGGTACGACACGGCCCTGTTCACCGACACGCTGGTGCTGCTCACCGCCGACGAGTTGGCCGAGTTGAACGATGCGGTGCTGGCGCTGCTCCGGCCGTATCACCCGCGGCGGCGGCAGGGTGGCGCACCGCCGGGGGCGCGCACTGTCGCGGTGCAGTACCGGACGGTCCCGTTGGCATAGCCGGGCTTGCATGAATCAGTTGTGAAGGATTATTTTCGAAGTATGTCCTTCACAACTGATGAGTCGCGCTGGTCGGACGTCTGGCTCGCCGCCGCCGCTCGGGGCACCACGATCTGCGGCGACTTCCTCGCCGCGACCGCGCTGGCGCTGGCGCTGCAGGGTGCCGGTGCCGGTGGGCTGGCCGTGTCGGGGCTGCTGCTGGCCGCCACCCTGCCCCTGGTGGTGCTCGCCCCACTCGCGGGCAGACTCGCCGACCGGACGGACAGCCGTACCCTGCTGGTGACCATCGGGTTCGGCCAGGCCGCAATCTGCGCGCTCCTTGCCGTCGTCGAGCAACCGGTCCTGGTGGTAGGGCTCGTCGCCCTGCTGGCCTGCGGGCTCGCGGTCACCCAACCCTGCCTGGCCGCGCTGCTTCCGGCGATGGTCCGCCCGGCTGACCTGCCGCGAGCCAGCGCGATCAGCCAGACCGCCGTATCGCTCGGTGCGCTCGGCGGCCCGGTGCTGGCCGGCCTGCTGGTGGGACAGTTCGGCACTCGCGTACCGCTGCTTCTCGATGCCGCGACCTACCTGGCGCTCGTGGTCGCGGGCCTCCTCCTGCGGACCCGACGCGGCGGCCAGCGGTCCGCCGCCGCAGCCAGCAAGGCCATGGCGAGCGAGACCGCAGCCAGCAAGGCCGTCGTGAGCAGCGAGACCGCCGCCAGCCGGGCCGCCGCCGTCAGCAGCCCGGCCGTTTCGGGCGGTGTGCCAACCCCGGGGGGTACGGAGGTCGGCTGGCGGCTGCGCCGCGATCCGTTGATGCTCGTCATGGTGGTGAGCACTGCCGTGGTGATCGCGGCGATCGGCGGCATCAACGTGATCGAGGTCTTCTTCATCCGCGAGACCCTGGGAGGCTCGGCGACCACGTACGGCCTGGTCAGCGCCGCATGGATGGCCGGCATGCTGCCGGGGACCTGGCTTGCCGTACGACTTGCCAGGCGGCTCGACGACGACGGCGCGTTGGTACGGGGGGTGCTGGCCACTCTGGCCGTGTGCAGCCTGATGGTGTTGCTGGCGGCGACGGTGCCGGCGGCAGGTGTGCTGGTGCCGCTCTGGCTGGTGGGTGGTGCGGCCAACGGTGGCGAGAACGTCTTCGCCAACCTGCTCACCGCTCGGCGGGTACCGGAGGCGATGCGCGCGCGGGCGTACGCCAGCTACGGCGCGGCGGTGCAGGGTGGCTCGATGGCGGGCTTTCTGATCGGCGGGGCGTTGCTCGCGGTCGTTCCGCCTCGGCCGCTGATCGCCGGTGCCGGTGTGGTCGGGCTGCTGGTGGTGCTGGCCTTCGTGCCGGTCTTAGCCGGGGCGGCACGACGGTCGTCAAGTGCGGGCTTGGCCACTCCGGGCCGGCCCGCCGAGCCGGAGCCGGCGGCCGGGGATACGGTCGGGCCATGGCTGAGCGCATCGCACGCCCGCGGGTCGGGCACATCCAGTTCCTGAACTGCCTGCCGATCTACTGGGGTCTGATGCGCTCCGGTGCCCTGCTCGACGTCGACCTGCACAAGGACTCGCCGGACCGGTTGAGCGCGGCGCTGGTCGCCGGCGACCTCGACATCGGCCCGATCACGCTGTTGGAGTATCTGAAGCACGCCGACGAGTTGCTGCTCCTGCCGGACCTGGCGGTGGGCAGTGACGGGCCGGTGCTCTCGGTCAACATGGTCTCCACCCGGCCGCTCGCCGAGCTGGACGGCGCCCGGGTGGCGCTCGGCTCGACATCGCGGACCGGGGTGATGACGGCCCAGCTGCTACTCGCCGAGCAGTACAACGTGCGACCCGAGTACTTCCGCTGCCCGCCGGACCTGACCCAGATGCTGCTGGAGGCCGACGCCGCCGTGCTGATCGGGGACGTGGCGCTGCGGGCGTACTACGAGGCACCGCAGAAGGGCCTCACTGTCACCGACCTCGGGCAGGCGTGGCGGGAATGGACCGGGCTGCCGATGGTCTTCGCCGTCTGGGCGGTCCGCCGCGACTTCGCCGCCGCCCACCCGGGCCTGGTGAAGGAGGTGCACGAGGCCTTCCTGCGCTCGCGGGATCTCTGCCTGGCAGAGTTGGACCAGGTCGCCGAGGCGGCTGCCCGCTGGGAGGCCTTCGACGCGGAGACGCTGGCCACGTACTTCCGGACTCTCGACTTTTCCCTCGGCGAGCGGCAGGTCACCGGGCTGCGCGAGTGGGCCCGTCGGGCCGCCGCCATCGGCGAGGCCCCGGCGCTGCCGGACGGCGGCCCGGAGTTCTTCGCCGGCTGACCGCCGCCAAGCCGGGCCCGGCAGAGCGCCGAGCTGCCAGCCGACCGGGCAAAGCGGCGAGCTGCCAGGCAGCTCAGGTGCCGGGTCGGAGCAGCGCCTCGGTGATCTTCTCGCAGTTCTTCATGCCGTAGTCGTAGCCCATGTTGATCGGGTATTTGACCATCACGCCCATCGTCCAGGTGTCACCGATGGCCAGGCAGTTGATGTGCATCTCCTGCTCCTTGGTCCGGTCGATCCACCCGTTCTTGATGGCGATCTTCTTCTGCTCGGAGGCCGGGAAGGCCTTGCGGATGCCGAAGTCGCCGGCTCCGCGAACCAGTTTCATCTCGTTGAGCAGCCACTTGGTCCACTTCGGCCCGGCGGCCGTGCCGGTGACGATGCAGTTGCCCATCCGAGCGGTGTCCCGGGGGGAGAGCGCCGTCCGGCTCCAACCCTTGTCGGGGGCGACGCTGCTGTCGGTCAACTTGCACATGGAGATGAGCCGCTTGATCGACGCTTCCCGGTCGACCTGGTTGTAGAACTGTTCGGCCCGGGTGTTGTCGCTGTCCCGGATGATCCGCGTCGCGTCGGCGAGCTTCGCGTCGCTCGGGGTCTGGCCGGCGTCGGCCGCGCGACGTAGGTAGTCAGCGACGATCCAGGCCTTGATCATCGAGGCGGTCGTGCTGGTCTCGCCCATGTTCTTCGAACCGATGATCTTTCCGGTTCGGCGGTCGAGGACGCTCCAGGAATACCAGCCCTCGATGTTCAGGTCGAGGTCCTTGGCAACGAACGGCAGCGGCTCCAGCGACGGGCTGGGCTTCGGCGACGGCGAGGACGGCTGGCGGGCGCTGCGGTCGGTGCCGGAGCCGGTGGGGCGGTCGCTGGTGCCGGAGCCCGCGTCGCCCCACTGGGCCGCGGCGGACGACTCGAACGGCGACCCGGGCAGCAGTCGCAGCGACACCAGGACCAGCCCGATGAGGATGACCGCGACGGCGATCAGCCGAACCGGGGAGGCCTCGCCGCCGTTGCGGCGGTCGACTCGGCGGTTGCCGGCCATCAGAGCTTTCCGACCGGCTGCTGCGGCACCTTGAGCGCGGCGCCCGGCTGCGGGGTGACCAGTTGGGTGGCCACACTGGCGCAGACCTTCGCGCCGTAGTCCAGACCGGTCCTGATCGGGTAGCGCAGCATCACCGCGAGGCTCCACTTGCTGGTGACGGCGAGGCAGTTGACGTGCCAGTCGCCGTCGCCGTAGATGGGGGTCCAGCCGTTCTTGATGCTGACCGGGCCCTGGGAGGTGATCGACTTGGGTAGACCGTCGATGATCCCCCAGCGGCCACCACCGGACGAGGGTTTCTGGTCCTTGGCCGCGGTGGTACCCCTCACCTTGCTCATCTGGTCCAACACCCACTTGGTCCACTTCGGGCCGGCAGCCTTACCGTCGGCGATGCAGTCGCCGACGCGAACCGCGTCGCGGGGGGACATCCGGGTGAAACTCCAGAAGCCGGTGTACGGCTTGACGTTGCCGCGCTTGGTGTCGGTCAGCCCACAGATCTTGATCGCCCGCTGGATCACCGCGTCGGGGACGCTGCTGGACGAGGGCTTGTAGGAGCCACCCGCAGCGGCGTGGACCTTGTTGGCCGCTCCGTCGTTGCTGTCGATGATGGCGAGTCGAGCCGCCTCCTTCAACGCTGCGGGCGGCTCCCTGTCGCCGAGCTGTCGCAGGTAGTCGGAGACGATCCACGCCTTGATCATCGACTCGGTGGAGCTGGTCGCGGTCATGTTCGGCGACCCGGAGATCTTGCCCGTCTTCCGGTCCAGCAGGGCCCACGAGAAGAACTCACCCTTGAAGCTCACCGACACCGGGCCGGCGGCCAGGGTGGGCGGCGGTGGTGGAGTGGGCGCGGGCGCGGCCACGCTCGACGTGCCGCCTCCACCGCCTCCGCCGCTGTTGTCGCTGGCGAGCCGGGCGTACGCGGTGGGGACCAGTAGGACGCCGCCGAGCACGACCGCCGTGATGGCGAGCACCAGGGTCACGCGAGATCGCATGAGTGGGTGAACTCCAGGTGTCAGGGCCGGGGGGACCGGCTTGTCGTCGGGACGAGTCGGGTGCGATCGCCGAGGCCGGGGGAGGTGGCCTCTGTGGAGATGTCGACGTCGGCAGCCGATCGGTTGTCCGGCAGAAGTCTACGTCCGGACCGACGGACCGCCAGGGTTCGACACTAGGCAACCTGGGATAAAGGCGGGATATGGGGCCGGTATGAGGTTTTTGCAGTGATTCATCTTTGTTTCGTGGCCTAGGTCACGGCGACGCAGCGGTCCCCAGGTAGCGCAAAGCGCTCATCCGCTCACAGATGGGATGCCCGGATTCCTGTTACACCCCCTGGTGCAACGAGGCGCAAGCTGTAACACTTAGCCTCATGTATGGCAACGACTTCTCCGCCCCGGACGGCGCCACCGACGAGGCGCCCGGCGGCCTGCTGGGCGAGGTCGAGGCCGCCGAGGCCGAGCTGCGCGCAGCGGCGGCGCGCGGGCGGCGTGGCGGACCCGCGCCGGACGAGGACCTGGCGGCGTACTTCGCGGAGGTCGTCGACGCCGAGCAGAAGGTCGAGCCCCGCGACTGGATGCCCGACGCGTACCGGCGGACGCTGATCCGGCAGATCGCCCAGCACGCCCACTCCGAGATCATCGGCATGCAGCCGGAGGGCAACTGGATCAGTCGGGCGCCGTCGCTCAAGCGCAAGGCGATCCTGCTGGCCAAGGTGCAGGACGAGGCGGGTCACGGCCTCTACCTCTACGCCGCCGCCGAGACCCTCGGCATCAGCCGCGACGAGCTGGTCCAGCTGCTGCTCGACGGCCGCCAGAAGTACAGCTCGATCTTCAACTACCCCACTCTGAGCTGGGCCGACGTGGGCGCCATCGGGTGGTTGGTGGACGGCGCGGCGATCGTCAACCAGGTCCCGCTCTGCCGCTGCTCCTACGGCCCGTACGCCCGCGCGATGATCCGGGTCTGCAAGGAGGAGTCGTTCCACCAGCGGCAGGGCTACGAGATCCTGCACACCCTGGCGCACGGCACCCCCGCGCAGCAGGCGATGGCCCAGGACGCGGTGGACCGTTGGTGGTACCCGTCGCTGGCCATGTTCGGCCCGCCGGACGGCGACTCCACGCACTCCGCCCAGTCGATGGCCTGGAAGATCAAGCGCTTCTCGAACGACGATCTGCGCCAACGCTTCGTCGACATGTGCGTCCAGCAGGCCGAGATCCTCGGGCTGCGCATCCCCGATGCTGACCTGCGCTGGAACGACGAGCGGCAGGCGTACGACTACACCCAGCCGGACTATGACGAGCTGAAGCAGGTGATCTCGGGCGACGGGCCGTGCAACCGGGAGCGGATGGCCCACCGCCGGGCCGCGCACGCCGACGGCTCCTGGGTACGCGAGGCCGCCGCGGCGTACGCCGCGAAGCGGGCGGGACAGAAGGAGACGGTGGCCGCGTGAGCGAGCGTAGCGAGCAAGCCGGACAACCCGGCATGACGAGTCATTCACCTTTGTGGGAGGTCTTCGTGCGGGCCCGGCGTGGGCTGTCGCACACGCACGTCGGCAGCCTGCACGCGCCCGACGCCGAGCTTGCCCTGCGCAACGCCCGGGACCTCTACACCCGCCGCCAGGAGGGTGTGTCGATCTGGGTGGTGCCGGCCGGTGCGATCACCGCGTCCAGCCCGGACGAGAAGGACGCCTTCTTCGACCCGGCCGCCGACAAGGTCTACCGCCATCCCACCTTCTACGAGGTGCCGGACGGGGTGGCCCACCTGTGAGCGAGCGGAGCGAGCGAACCAGCCAGCACAGCAACGTGGCGCTTCGCGTCGTCGCCGAGCGCAGCGAGGTGACGGCGTGAACGGGCCCTTCGACTTCACCATCTCGCTCGCCGACGACGCGTTGATCGCGGCCCAGCGGCTGGCCGAGTGGACCACCCGCGCGCCGGAGATGGAAGAGGACATCGCGCTCGCGAACATCGCCCTCGACCAGCTCGGGGCGGCGCGGCTGCTGCTGTCGTACGCCGGCGAGTTGGAGGGCGCCGGCCGCGACGAGGACGCGCTGGCGTACCTGCGCGACGACCGCGAGTTCCGCAACGCGCTACTGGTCGAGCTGCCCAACGACGACTTCGCGGTGACGATGGCGAAGCTGTTCTTCCTGGCGGCGTACCAACTGCCGTTGTACACGGCGCTGGCCGGCTGCGCGGACGAGCGGTTGGCCGCGATCGGCGCGAAGGCGCGCAAGGAGTCGGCGTACCACCTGGACCACGGCGCGCTGTGGGTGAAGCGGCTCGGTGACGGCACCGAGGAGTCGCATCGTCGGATGCAGGCTGCCGTCGACCAGGTGTGGCCGTACACCCACGAGCTGTTCGCCGCGGACCCGGCGGCTCCGGTCAATCCGGCCACCCTGCGGTCCTCGTTCGACGAGGTCGTCGGCCCGGTGCTGGCCGAGGCGACGCTCACCCAGCCGGGCGGTTCCTGGGCCCCGGCCGGTGGGCGGGCCGGTGTGCACACCGAGCACCTGGCCTACCTGCTCGCCGAGATGCAGGTGTTGCACCGCGCCCACCCGGGAGCGAAGTGGTGAGCGCGCCGAGCGCGAGCCCGGCTATCGCTGACCGCGCCGGCAGGGCGAGCGCACGGGAGGCCGCCGCCAGCGTCGTGGACCCGGAGATCCGGGTCATCACCATCGACGAGCTGGGCATCCTGCGGGCGGTCGAGGAGGATCCGGCCAGTGGCCGGGTGATCGTCACCATCACCCCGACCTACACCGGCTGCCCGGCGATGGACGTGATCCGGGCCGACATCCGCCGCGCGCTCGCCGCCGCCGGCCACCCGGACGCGCAGGTCCAGACCGTCTACAGCCCACCGTGGAGCACCGACTGGATCTCCGAGGGTGGGCGGGCCAAGCTCGCCGCCGCCGGGATCGCCCCGCCGGCCCCGGTGCCCGCCGCCGGCGTCGTGTCCCTGACGCTCGCGGTCCGCTGCCCGCAGTGCGGTTCACCCGAGACCGAGCAGGTCAGCCGGTTCGGTTCCACAGCGTGCAAGGCGTTGTGGCGGTGCCGTTCCTGCTCCGAACCCTTCGACCACCTGAAGGCGCTGTGACTGTCACCATCACCCGCCCGGTTCGCCGCCGGCCGGTCTTCCACCCGTTGTCCGTCGCCGCCGTCGACCGGCTCACCGACGACTCCGTGGCGGTGACCTTCGCCGTACCCGAAGAACTGCGGGAAACCTTCGCGTTCCGCGCCGGCCAGCACCTCACCGTGCGGCGAGCCGCAGAGGACGGCACGGACGTGCGCCGGTCGTACTCGATCTGCTCCACCCCCGACGACCTCGCCCGGCACGGCCGGTTGCGGATCGGGGTGCGGGAGATCCCCGGCGGCGCCTTCTCGGCGTTCGCGTGCGGGGCGCTGCGCGGCGGCGACACCGTGGAGGTGCTGCCGCCGCTGGGCACCTTCACCACGGCGTTCGCGCCGGACCGGGCGCGGCACTACGGCGCGGTCGTCGCCGGCTCCGGCATCACCCCGGTGCTCGGGCTGGTCGCGACCGCCCTGGCCGTCGAGCCGGCCAGCACCTTCACCCTGGTGTACGGCAACCGCACGGCGAACACCGTGATGTTCGCCGAGGAACTGGCCGACCTGAAGGACCGTTACCCCACCCGGCTGCACCTGGTGCACGTCCTTTCCAGGGAACAGGGCGAGTCGCCGCTGCTCTCCGGTCGGATCGACGCCGAGCGGCTGGGCCGGTTGCTGGGCACCATCGTGCCGGGCGACCTGATTGAGGAGTGGTTCCTCTGCGGCCCGTACGGCATGGTGGTCGACGTCCGGGACGTGCTGACCGCACGCGGGCTGCCCGAGTCGGCGGTGCACACCGAGCTGTTCCACGTCGACACGCCACCGGAGCCGGTGCGCCGACCGGTCGACCAGGCGGGCGCCGGGGCCGAGGTGACCATCGTGCTGGACGGCCGGTCGTCGAGCTTCACCATGGGCCGCGAGGAACGGGTGCTGGACGCCGCGCTGAAGGTGCGAGGTGAGCTGCCGTACGCCTGCAAGGGTGGCGTCTGCTCGACCTGCAAGGCGAAGGTCGTGGACGGCGCGGTCACGATGGCCCGCAACTACGCACTGGAGCCCGACGAACTGGCCGCCGGCTACGTGCTGACCTGCCAGTCCAGCCCGACCACCGACAGGCTCACTGTCGACTACGACGCCTGAGAGTGCTTCAGAGAGAGCTGCCTGAGCGGGTGGACAGCCTCTCTTGTGAGACTCGCCGTTGGGTGTTCCACGGAACGGCCCAATTCCTTGCCCGTCGGAGACGGGCAGAGGTAGCCTGCTACTGCCAGGAGCATTAGCTCCTTGGAAGTGGACCCGGCAGCCTTCCGGACGGTGGGTGGGCCGGGTCTCGCGTTTTTGGGCGTTGTCAGACCTGCCGAGACTCACTGACGATCCGTTGCACGGATGTCTTCCATCGGCCACCCTTGGCCCAGCACCAGGCTAGTGCGTCGGGAATGGCCAGCAGGCACTCCTCGTGCGCTCGCAGGTGGTCGTAACGAAGGGTCCCCGAGATTCCCGACTTTCTCACCTGCTCGAAGAGCAGACGCTGGTCGGCTTGCAACGTCGAATCATCACGTTCCAGAACAAGGCGTCCAGCGCCTATCTTCGCTGCGTGCTCCACGAGCTCGATGAGGCAGGCCTCGCGTGCCGCCCTCGGGTCACGGTGTCTCTTCGCATCGAAGATCACCGCATAAGCAGACAGCGTGACGACAGCAGCAACTATCTGCCGGCGTCGATCGTCTCTCTCCTTGTGGAAGTGGATTCGGCGCTGACCCGGGAGAATCAGGTCGCGGATGGTCCGCCGGGCAGCAGCCAGGTCAGCCGGCAGTACGACCGCAGCCGCGACGAGAAGCCCTCGCTCCTTGGTTTCGTCCACGAAGACATGCGCGTTCATCGCGCGCGGTCCCTTCCTCTGGCGGCCAAAGGGCTCGGGTCAGGCGTTGACGATGTCCCGGATCCGGTCAAGCCTCTGTTGGGGAGTCAGCGCTTCGAGGTGCTTGGTGTCGATGGCGTCGAGTTCTGCCCGAACGTCGCAGCTGTCAGGCTGAAGCACAGCGTCGATCACCCGTGCCCGGGATCCCCCGTCTCGAACGTAGATCCACACCGTCTGCGACTGGCGTGGCTCAGTGTTGAGTTCGGCGTCGAGACGTTCCGGAGGGAAGAAGCCCAGGCCGGTCGCCCTGAGCCTGTCGGCGATCTCCACCAGGACCCAACGGCCCAGCTTGCGGTAGCCCAACTCTCCCCGTAACTCGCCGAGGGTTGCTTCCGTTAGCCCGCCGTCGGCCCGGCATCGGGCGGCAATGCCCGGAGCGGTATCCATCTCGCTCATGTCGCACCTCTCCCGCACGTCGATGCCGTGGAGAGAATGTTCGCGTTCGACAGAACATCTTGTCAAGGCTGTATCAGCAAGTTATAGATGATCTCGAAATATAATAGGGACCCAGCTTGGGTCACATCCATGTCACCGGGCCGAGAGGCAGGCGAGGGGGCGACGTAGGCTCGGGGTGTGACGGTGAGCCGGGAGATCGACGACATCCTGCAGCGCGGTGCGGACGGCGGGCGGATCACGCCCGAGGAGGCGCTGCTGCTCTACACCGAGGCGCCCTTCCACGCGTTGGGCGAGGCGGCGGACGCGGTGCGCCGGCGGCGCTACCCGGACAACGTCGTCACCTACCTGATCGACCGCAACATCAACTACACGAACGTCTGCGTGACGGCGTGCAAGTTCTGCGCGTTCTACCGGGCGCCCAAGCACAAGGAAGGGTGGACCCACCCGACCGAGGAGATCCTGCGCCGCTGCGGCGAGGCGGTCGAGCTGGGCGCCACCCAGGTGATGCTCCAGGGCGGGCACCACCCGGACTACGGCGTGGAGTACTACGAGGAGCTGTTCTCCTCGGTCAAGCAGGCGTACCCGCAGCTGGTCATCCACTCGATCGGCCCCAGCGAGATCCTGCACATGGCCAAGGTCTCCGGAGTGAGCCTGGACGAGGCCATCGCCCGGATCAAGACCGCCGGCCTGGACTCGATCGCCGGCGCCGGCGCGGAGATGCTGCCCGAGCGGCCCCGCAAGGCGATCGCCCCCCTCAAGGAGTCGGGCGAGCGCTGGCTGGAGGTCATGGAGCTGGCCCACCGGCAGGGCATCGAGTCGACCGCCACCATGATGATGGGCACCGGCGAGACGCACGCCGAGCGGATCGAGCACCTGCGCATGATCCGTGACGTGCAGGACCGCACCGGCGGTTTCCGGTCGTTCATCCCGTGGACGTACCAGCCGGAGAACAACCACCTGAAGGGCCGCACCCAGGCGACCACCCTGGAATACCTGCGGCTGGTCGCGGTGGCCCGGCTCTTCTTCGAGACCGTGCCGCACCTGCAGGCGTCCTGGTTGACCACCGGCAAGGACGTCGGGCAGCTTTCGCTGCACATGGGCGTGGACGACCTCGGGTCGATCATGCTGGAGGAGAACGTCATCTCCTCCGCCGGTGCCCGGCACCGCTCCAATCTGCACGAGCTGATCGGCATGATCCGCTCGGCGGACCGGATCCCCGCGCAGCGCGACACCCTCTACAACCGGCTCGCCGTGCACCACACGCCGGCCGACGACCCGACCGACGAGCGGGTGGTCTCGCACTTCTCCTCGATCGCGCTGCCCGGCGGAGGCGCGGGCCGATCCCTGCCGCTGGTGGACGTCAGCTGACGGTCTACACCCGGCCGTTCGGCTGATCGACGCTCATGCTCCCGCCGGGTCACCCCGGCGGTACGGGTGGTCCCCGCCGCCGCAGCGTCAGCCTCTCCGGTCTGGGGCTGGTGGAGATGATCGTCGGCGGCTAGCGTCCCGGCTCATATTCGTCGCCACCGTCGACGGAAGAGGCTGT
This sequence comes from Micromonospora sp. NPDC049089, assembly GCF_040648775.1. Lineage (NCBI taxonomy): Bacteria > Bacillati > Actinomycetota > Actinomycetes > Micromonosporales > Micromonosporaceae > Micromonospora > Micromonospora sp. NPDC049089. The sequence goes on along the minus strand of NZ_JBEZEH010000020.1, from coordinate 24,289 downwards.
CCTCCATCGGCCCGCTGCGGGTCGTTCATATAACGCACGGCAGTACGGGCGGGATGGGTGACCATCCCGCCCGTACTGTCTGCGCAGCTTGGGCCGGACGGACGAAAACGGCTCCGCCCGCTGGCGTGGAAGATCGGCCTCCGATAGCGTCCGCTCGTTCCGCAACCATTCTTCCTTCCCTACCCCCGGGGGACTGATGACAGCGTTCCACCGCTCGACGCTGGTGCGCGCCAGCGTCGTGGCGCTGCTCGCGGCCGGCGGCATCGCCGCCGTGGCCGCCCCAGTGCTGGCGGCCGAGCAGGCCGATCTGGCTCTGGTGCCGCTCAGCTACAACCTGGCCAAGGGTGTCACGGAGGCCAAGAGCAAGCCGTTCAAGTTCTCCGTCGATAACAGCCGGAGCGAGGAAGACGCCAAGGGTGTCAGTTACACGGTAGACACCAGCAAGCTGAAGACGAACAAGGTCCGGGTCGTGGTGCCCGACGGCTGTCGGGTGAACGGCAAGAAGTTCACCTGCCGCCTCGGCGACCTGGCCGCCGGCACCAGCGAGGACTTTGGTATCCCGATCTTCTCCACCGGTGGCAAGGGCGCCGCGGGCACCCTGGTGGTCACCATCCGCTCGGCCACCGAGGACCCCAACAAGGAAGACAACAAGGTCGAGCACGACATCACCGTCACCGAGCCCGGGTACGACCTGACCAGTTGGGTGCAGGACGTCAACGCCAACGTCGTGCTGAACGGCGTCAACGGCGATGACCCCGACCTTCGGCCGGTGCGGCCGGGCGAGACGGTGCCGGTCGACTGGGCCGTCTACAACGACGGCAGCCGCAAGGCCACCGGTCTCGCCTACGTGCTGACCCTGCCGGCGGGCGTCACCTTCGACACCCTGCCCGACACGTGCACCACTCAGACGTTCGGTGTCGTTCAGGCGCTTTGCCAGGACGACGGCGCGGTGATCCGCCCCGGTGACTACTACACCGCGGACATCAAGGTGACAGTCGGCAAGGACGTCACCGAGCCCGTGCTGCGGGTCGGCGAGCTCGTGGCGCACGGCCTGGACGCGGCAGCGGGCAAGCCCGAGGAGCAGCCACGACGGGCCAGCACCGCCCAGCGGAAGGCCTTCACCGAGGTCGACGAGGGCGACAACCAGGCGATCTTCGACGTCTTCGTCGACCAGACCGTCGACCCGACGCCGACGGCCACCCCGACCGAGTCGCCGACGCCGACGGTCACCCCGACGGAGACGCCGACCCCGACTCCGACCGTCACCCCGACGGAGACGCCGACGCCGACGGAGACGCCGACGCCGACTCCGACCGTCACCCCGACGGAGACGCCGACCCCGACGGAGACGCCGACGCCGACGGTCACTCCGACCGAGTCGCCGACGCCGACGGAGACGCCGACGCCGACGGTCACCCCGACCGAGACGCCGACGCAGACGCCGACCCCGACGCCGACGGTCACCCCCACGGCGACGCCGACCCCGACGGTCACCCCGACCAAGACGCCCACGGTTAGGCCGACCCCGACCCCGACCGCAACGGAGACGCCGACGGCCACTCCGACCGCGACGGTGACCCCGACGGCGACTGCCACTCCGACGCCGATCCCCAGCGGTACGACGACGCCGGGCACGACCGTCTCGCCGGGTGCCGGTGATGGTTCCACCGGTGGTGGCTCGGGCGGTGGCGGCCTGCCGGTGACCGGTGTGCAGGTTGGCCTGATCGGCGGCATCGGCGTGATCATCCTGCTGGTGGGTGGGGCGCTGCTGGTGCTCACGCGTCGCCGCAAGGTGGTCCTGGTCTCGCCGACGGACGAGAAGTCGACCGACTGACACCAGTGTCCTGACCAGCGGCGCGCACGAGCGGCGCGACCGCGACGGGTGCGATGGCGACAGGCGTTCTGACCGAGGTGTCACGGACGCGGGTACGACGCGAGGGCGGGGTGGGCGACCACCCCGCCCTTTCGCGTACGGGGTGCGGGCCGCCCACCCAGCGAACGTCGGTTGGCGGGCGGCTGGCAGAGTGAGGGGGTGAGCCGTACCCCGCAGGGCCAGCGCGCCAGTCTGGACAAGCAGCCGCACGAGGTCGCCGCGATGTTCGACGGCGTGGCCGAGCGTTACGACCTGACCAACACGGTGATCTCGCTGGGCCAGGATCGCTCCTGGCGGCGGGCCACCCGGGCGGCGCTCGGGCTGCGGCCGGGCGAGCGGGTGCTGGACGTGGGCGCGGGCACCGGCGTCTCGACGCGCGAGCTGGCCCAGTCCGGGGCGTACGCGGTCGGGGTCGACCTGTCCCTGGGCATGTTGCACACCGGCAAACGGGCCCGGCCCGAGGTGCCGCTGCTGGCGGGCGACGCGCTGCGGCTGCCGTTCGCCGACGCGAGCTTCGACGCGGTGACCATCTCCTTCGCGCTGCGCAACGTCAACGACACCGACGCGGCGCTGCGTGAGCTGGCCCGGGTGACCCGGCCGGGCGGCCGGCTGGTGGTCTGCGAGTTCAGCACCCCGGTCAATCCGGTCTTTCGGACGGTCTACCTGTCGTACCTGATGCGGTCGCTGCCGGCGGTGGCCCGCACGGTGTCGAGCAACCCCGAGGCGTACGTCTATCTCGCCGAGTCGGTCCGCGCCTGGCCGGCGCAGTCCGCGCTGGCCGGCCGGGTGGCCGCGGCCGGGTGGGGGCGCGTGGCGTGGCGCAACCTGACCGGTGGCGTGGTGGCCCTGCACCGGGGGATCCGCGAGTAGCGGGCGGACCGCACCAACCGGCACTGACAATTATTCAGGTTCCGTAAATATCGGACTTGGTCCACTTTGCCCGGTACGCTTGATTGCATGACCGGAGCAGACCCGGCGGACCCGGTGGCCGCGACCGACGACGACGCGGCCGAGCTCATCTCCCAGTTGCGCCAGTTGGCCGGGGCCGACCCGGTGGAGGTCCGGCAGGTGGTCGCCGAGGTTCTGGCGGCACTGGACCGGGCGGCGGGTGGGGCGCTCCGCGAGCATCTACCGGAGACAATTCGGGTCGATGCGGGCCTGGACGCCTCCAGCCCGGCCTGACACCTGACCGCTGTGGACGGTGGTGAGGTGTCACATCGGCGAGTTAGGTACCCCTGATCCTGCGCTGGTATGACGCCGGTCATACACTCGTCCCGTCTGGCTTGTGAAGCATTTCACGAGCGTGCGGGAGGAGGCGCGGATGACCGCGGTGGAACATGACGCCGACGTCATTGTCGTGGGCGCCGGTCCCGGTGGATCAGCGACTGCGTACCACCTGGCCCGGCACGGCGTACGGGTGCTGTTGTTGGAGAAGACCGAGTTCCCCCGGGAGAAGGTCTGCGGCGACGGGTTGACCCCGCGCGCGGTGCGCCAGCTCATCCGCATGGGTGTGGACACCTCGCCCGAGGCGGGCTGGCTGCACAACCGCGGCCTGCGGGTCATCGGCGGTGGGGTGCGCCTCGAACTGGACTGGCCGGAGCTGGCCAGCTTCCCCAACTACGGTCTGGTGCGCACGCGCCTGGACTTCGACGACCTGCTCGCCCAGAGGGCGGTGGCTGCCGGCGCGAAGCTTCGGACCAGCGTCAACGTGCTGGGCCCGGTGCTCGACGGCGATGGCCGCGTCACCGGCGTCGAGGCGGAGGTCGGGCCGGGCAAGGAGCCCACCACCTTCCACGCCCCGCTGGTCGTCGCGGCGGACGGCGTCTCCGGCCGGTTCCCGCTGGCGCTCGGGCTGGCCAAGCGGGAGGACCGGCCGATCGGTGTCGCCGTCCGCCGCTACTACCGCTCGCCGGCCAAGCACGAGGACAACTACCTGGAGTCCTGGCTGGAGCTGCGCAGCAAGGACAGCGGTGACAACCTGCTGCCCGGGTACGGCTGGATCTTCGGCCTCGGTGACGGGCGGGTCAACGTCGGGCTCGGCGTGCTCAACTCGTCCTCGGCGTTCGGCAAGACCAACTACCGCCGGCTGCTGACCGACTGGCTCGCCAACACCCCCGAGGACTGGGGGATGACCGACGAGACCAACGCCGACGGCCCGATCCTCGGTGCCGCGCTGCCGATGGGCTTCAACCGGGTGCCCCACTACACCCGGGGAGTGCTGCTGGTCGGCGACTCGGGCGGCATGGTGAACCCGTTCAACGGCGAGGGCATCGCGTACGCGATGGAGTCCGGCGAACTGGCCGCGGAGGTCGTGGTCCAGGCTCTCGCCCGGCCGGCCGGCCCGGAACGCGAGCGCGCGCTGCTGGCGTACCCGAACGAGTTGAAGGCCCGGCTCGGTGGCTACTACCGGCTGGGCGGCATCTTCGTGAAACTGATCGGCCGCCCCGAGATCATGCGGATCGCCACCAAACACGGCATGCCACACCCGACGCTGATGCGTTTCGTGCTCAAGCTGTTGGCCAACCTGACCGACCCGCGCGGCGGGGACGCGATGGATCGGGTCATCAACGCGATGACGAAGGCCGCCCCAGCCGTATAAGTAGGACGGCATCGGTGCTGGTCAAGGCCCCGATGCCGACAAAGATCGACCCCCGCCGACTGCCACTGCGAGGGACGTGAATAGTGTGATTTTCGTCAAGCACCGAGGGCAGGGAAGGACGAGCAGGAGAAAACGATGTCGCTCTCGCCTTACGCACCGATCATCGGGCTGTTCGCCCTCGCCGCGGCGTTCTCGCTGTTTTCCGTCGGCGCCGCCCGCTTCGCCGGTCCCCGTCGCTACAACAAGGCCAAACTCGAGGCTTACGAGTGCGGCATCGAGCCCAGCCCGCAGCCGGTCGGCGGCGGGCGGTTCCCGATCAAGTTCTACCTGACGGCGATGCTCTTCATCGTCTTCGACATCGAGATCATCTTCCTCTACCCCTGGGCGGTCTCGTTCGACGCTCTGCCGATCTTCGGCTTCGTGGAGATGGTCCTGTTCATCGTCGCGGTCTTCGTTGCGTACGCCTACGTGTGGCGGCGCGGCGGCCTGGACTGGGACTGAGGAAGGAACGTCAGATGGGCATCGAGGAGAAGCTTCCCGCCGGCGTCCTGCTCACCTCGGTGGAGAAGCTGGTCAACTGGTCTCGGAAGTCGTCCGTGTGGGGCGCCACCTTCGGCCTGGCCTGCTGCGCCATCGAGATGATGGCCGCCGGTGGTCCGCACTACGACATGGGCCGCTGGGGCATGGAGGTCTTCCGGGCGTCGCCCCGGCAGGCCGACCTGATGATCGTGGCCGGCCGGGTGAGTCAGAAGATGGCCCCGGTGCTGCGCCAGATCTACGACCAGATGGCCGAGCCGCGCTGGGTGCTCTCGATGGGCGTCTGCGCCAGCAGCGGCGGCATGTTCAACAACTACGCGATCGTGCAGGGCGTCGACCACGTGGTGCCGGTCGACATGTACCTGCCCGGCTGCCCGCCCCGGCCGGAGATGCTCATCGACGCGATCCTCAAGCTCCGCGAGAAGATCATGTATGAGCCGCTGGGCCCGAACGGCCGCAAGATGCTGGCGGCCCGCCAGGAGCGCGGCGACGTTCCGATCGTCCCCTACGGCTCGATGCCCTCCTCGTACCGCAGCGACAAGGCCCGGCGCGCCGAGTGGACCCGGGCGGTCCGCGAGGGCCGCGAGGAGCAGCTGCGCATCGAGAACTGGATGAACGCTCAGAACCACCTCCACCCGCAGGCAGGCCCGAAATGACGTCACCCACCGACAAGCCAAACGACGGCGGGGTGCCGGTACCGGTCACTCCGGTCGGCGCCAGCAGCACCGCCCCGGCGGAGTACCCGCCGGCCAGCCCGGCGGGGCGCGGCATGTTCGGCAACCAGGGCACCGGCGACGTGTCCGGCTACGGCGGCCTGGTCCGCCAGCGCCAGCCCATCGAAGAGGCGTCCCGGCCGTACGGAGGCTACTTCGACGAGGTCCGCGACGCGCTGGAGGAGGCGTACCCGGCCTTCAACGACGCCATCGAGAAGGTGGTGGTCGACCGGGGTGAGCTGACCCTGCACGTACGCCCGGAGCGGATCGCCGAGGTGTGCCAGGTGATGCGGGACGACCTGGCGCTGCGCTTCGAGCTGTGCTCCTCGGTGTCCGGTGTGGACTACCTCGGTGCCGACGAGCGTCGGCTGCACGTGGTGTACCTGCTCACCTCGATGACGTACCGGCGGCGGGTCCGGCTGGAGGCCGCGGTCTCCGTCGAAGCCCCGCACCTGCCCAGCGTGACCGCCGTCTACCCGACGGCGGACTGGCAGGAGCGCGAGGCGTACGACATGTTCGGCATCGTCTTCGACGGCCACCCCAACCTGACCCGGATCCTCATGCCGGATGACTGGGAGGGCCACCCGCAGCGTAAGGACTACCCACTCGGCGGCGTGCCCGTCGAGTACAAGGGCGCGGAGATCCAGCCGCCGAGCGAGCGGAGGTCGTACCAGTGACGACGTCGAACTACGCCAGCGAGCGCGAGACCGACGAGGGTCGGGTCTTCACCGTCACCGGTGGGGACTGGGACACCATCGTCTCGGGCACCGACCCGATCAACGACGAGCGGATCGTCGTCAACATGGGTCCGCAGCACCCGTCCACGCACGGCGTGCTGCGGCTGATCCTGGAGCTGGAGGGTGAGACGGTCCGCGAGGCCCGCTCGGTCATCGGCTACCTGCACACCGGCATCGAGAAGAACCTCGAATACCGCAACTGGGTCCAGGGTTCGACGTTCGTGACCCGGATGGACTACCTCGCCCCGATCTTCAACGAGACGGCGTACGCCCTCGCGGTCGAGAAGCTGCTCGGCATCACCGACGACATCACCGAGCGGGCCACCACGATCCGCGTGCTGATGATGGAGCTCAACCGGATCTCGTCGCACCTGGTCTGGCTGGCCACCACCGGCATGGAGCTGGGCGCGATCTCGATCATGTTGTACGGCTTCCGCGAGCGGGAGTACATCCTCGACATCTTCGAGACCATCACCGGCCTGCGCATGAACCACGCGTACGTGCGGCCGGGCGGTGTGGCGCAGGACGTGCCGGACGAGGCGATCGTCAAGATCCGCGAGTTCCTCAAGATGATGCCGAAGAAGCTCAAGGAGTACGAGGACCTCCTCTCCGGCCAGCCGATCTGGACCGAGAGGACGAAGGGCGTCGCGGTGCTGGACGTCACCGGCTGCGTGGCGCTCGGCATCACCGGCCCGGTGCTTCGCTCCGCCGGCCTCGCCTGGGATCTGCGCAAGACCATGCCGTACTGCGGCTACGAGACGTACGAGTTCGACGTGCCGACCCACCCCGACGGTGACGTGTGGGGTCGCTACCAGGTCCGGCTCGCCGAGATCCGGGAGTCGATGAAGCTGGTCGAGCAGGCGCTGGACCGGCTCCGTCCCGGCCCGGTGATGGTCGCCGACCGCAAGATCGCCTGGCCGGCGCAGCTCGCCATCGGCGTGGACGGCATGGGTAACTCGCTGGAGCACGTCGCGAAGATCATGGGTCAGTCGATGGAGTCGCTGATCCACCACTTCAAGCTGGTGACCGAGGGCTTCCGGGTCCCGCCCGGCCAGGTGTACGTCGCCATCGAGGCGCCCCGCGGCGAGCTGGGCGTCCACGCGGTCTCCGACGGCGGCACCCGGCCCTACCGGGTGCACTACCGGGAGCCCAGCTTCGTCAACCTCCAGGCCCTCCCGGCGATGGCCGAGGGCGGTCTGATCGCCGACGTGATCGCCGGCGGCGCCTCGTTGGACCCGGTGATGGGTGGGTGTGACCGATGACGACGACTTTCAGTGACGAGACCCGGGAGCGGGCGCGCGACATCATCGCCCGTTACCCGGCGGACCGGTCCCGCTCGGCGTTGCTGCCGCTGCTGCACCTGGTCCAGGCCGAAGAGGGGTACGTCTCCCCGGCCGGGGTCGCGTTCTGCGCCGAGGTGCTGGGGCTGAACAAGGCCCAGGTCGGCGCGGTGGCCACCTTCTACACGATGTACAAGCGCAAGCCGACCGGTGACTTTTTGGTCAGCGTCTGCACCAACACGATGTGCAACGTGCTCGGTGGCCAGGAGGTCTACGACACCCTCGCCGAGCACCTGGGCGTCGGGCACGACGAGACCACGGCGGACGGCACGATCACGCTGGAGCACGCCGAGTGCCTGGCGGCGTGTGACTACGGCCCGGTGATGACCGTCAACTACGACTTCTTCGACGGCGTGGACGCCTCCACCGCTGTCGGTGTGGTGGACGAGTTGCGGGCCGGCGGTCGGCCGATGCCGACCCGGGGCGCCCGGCTCTGCACGCTGAAGGAGATGGCGGTGCAGCTCGCCGGTTTCGCCGACGAGCGCGACGGTGCGGTCGCCGACGGCGGGCCGGGCGAGCCCACCCTGCGCGGGCTGCGGTTGGCCCAGCAGCACGGCGTCTCGGTGCCGGGCTTCGACCCGAACACCCCGATCCGCAGCAAGGCCGAGGCCGACAAGGCTGCCGCCGAGGCGAAGGCGAAGGCGGAGGCCGCCAAGCCGGCGCCCGTCGAGGCCAGCGCCGCGCCGGTCAAGGGCGGCGACGGGGCGTCCGCCCCGACGGGGGCCGGAGTCACCGGGCCGGCAGAGGCCAGTGACAGCCCCGGCACGAAGGTCCCGACGGACGGCACCGGCACCGCGTCCGAGGCTGGCGACGCGCGGTCGGCCGAGGCCGCCGGCGTGGCGGCCAACGCGCCGGCCAGCGACGGCAAGCCCGCCGGCGACGAGGCCGGGGCGCAGGAGCGCAACCTCACCGAAGCGAAGGCTGGGACGGACGCCGACGGCGCCGGCCCGGCGGACGCGAACGAAACGGGGGCCCAGAAGTGACCACTCCCCGCCCGGAGACGCTGGCCAAGCTGACGCCGGTGCTGACCAAGCGCTGGCTGTCGCCGGACGCCTGGCGCATCGGCACGTACGAGCAGTTGGACGGCTACGCCGCGCTGCGCAAAGCGCTCAAGGCCCACCCGGACGACCTGATCCAGCTGATCAAGGACTCCGGGCTGCGGGGCCGGGGCGGCGCAGGCTTCCCGACCGGCCTCAAGTGGGGCTTCATCCCGCAGGGCGACGGCAAGCCGCACTACCTGGTGGTCAACGCCGACGAGGGCGAGCCGGGCACCTGCAAGGACCTGCCGCTGATGACCCACGACCCGCACGCGCTGGTCGAGGGCGTCATCATCGCCTCGTACGCGATCCGGGCCGCCCGCGCCTACATCTACATCCGGGGCGAGGCGGTGCACGCCGCGCGCCGGCTGCGCAACGCGGTCCAGGAGGCGTACGACAAGGGTTACCTGGGCCGGAACATCCTGCGCAGTGGCTACGACCTGGAGCTGGTGGTGCACTCCGGCGCCGGGGCGTACATCTGCGGCGAGGAGACGGCGCTGCTGGACTCGCTGGAGGGGTTCCGGGGTCAGCCCCGGCTGCGCCCGCCGTTCCCGGCCACCCACGGCCTGTACGCGAGCCCGACGGTGGTGAACAACGTCGGCACCATCGCCAGCGTGCCGCCGATCGTGCTCGGTGGGGCCGACTGGTGGAAGAGCATGGGCACCGAGAAGTCCTCCGGGCCGATGATCTACTCGCTCTCCGGCCGGGTCGTCAACCCGGGCCAGTACGAGTGCTCGATGGGTGTCACGCTGCGCGAGCTGCTGGAGTTGGCCGGTGGCATGCATCCCGGCCACAACCTGCGGTTCTGGACCCCGGGCGGCTCGTCCACCCCGCTGCTCGCCGCCGAGCACCTGGACGTGCCACTGGACTTCGAGGGGGTGGCGGCGGCCGGCTCGATCCTCGGCACCACGGCCACCCAGATCTTCTCCGACCAGGACTGCCCGGTCTACGCGACGTACCGGTGGCTGGAGTTCTACCACCATGAGTCGTGCGGCAAGTGCACCCCGTGCCGTGAGGGCAACTACTGGATGGTCCGGGTCTACCGGCGGATCCTCGCCGGTCAGGGCACCCACGAAGACCTGGACACCCTGCTGGACACCTGCGACAACATCCTCGGCCGCTCGTTCTGCGGTCTGGGTGACGGCGCGACCAGCTCGGTGACCTCCTCGCTGCAGTACTTCAAGCAGGACTACCTCGACTACATCGAGGGTCGGACCGCACCCAAGCTGTCGGAGAAGACCCTGGTAGGGGCGCACTGATGACCGACGTAGCCAAGCAGACCGAGACCGTCACCCTCACCATCGACGGCGTCGAGGTCACCGCCCCCAAGGGGACGCTGCTGATCCGGGTCGCCGAGCAGATGGGCACCGAGATCCCCCGGTTCTGCGACCACCCGCTGCTGGCCCCGGCCGGCGCGTGCCGGCAGTGTCTGGTCGAGGTGGAGGGCCAGCGCAAGCCGGTCGCCTCCTGCACCCAGACCGTCGCCGACGGCATGGTGGTGCGTACCCAGATCACCTCCCCGGTCGCCAAGAAGGCGCAGGAGGGGGTGATGGAGCTGCTGCTGCTCAACCACCCGCTGGACTGCCCGATGTGTGACAAGGGCGGCGAGTGCCCGCTCCAGAACCAGGCGATGTCCACCGGCCGCACCGACTCGCGCTTCCACGAGCACAAGCGGGAGTACGAGAAGCCGATGGCGATCAGCAGCCAGGTGCTGCTGGACCGCGAGCGTTGCGTGCTCTGCCAGCGGTGCACCCGGTTCTCGGAGGAGATCGCCGGCGACAAGTTCATCGACCTGATGGGCCGGTCGTCCGCCGAGGAGATCAACATCTACCGGGACGACGCGTACGGCGAAGAGGGCGACGCCGGGGACGTCCCGTTCAACTCCTACTTCTCCGGCAACACGGTGCAGATCTGCCCGGTGGGTGCGCTGACCGGTGCCCAGTACCGTTTCCGCGCCCGCCCGTTCGACCTGGTCTCCAGCCCGAGCGTCTGCGAGCACTGCTCGGCGGGCTGCGGGCAGCGCACCGACTGGCGGCGTGGCAAGGTGCTGCGCCGGCTGGCCGGCGACGAGCCGGCGGTGAACGAGGAGTGGAACTGCGACAAGGGCCGCTGGGGCTTCCAGTACACCCGGGCCGCCGACCGGCTGACCACTCCGCTGGTCCGGGACGAGCGCACCGGTGAGCTGCGGGAGGCGTCCTGGAGTGAGGCGCTCACCGTCGCCGCCGAAGGGCTGCACATCGCTCGCGAGAGCGGGCAGGGCACCGCGGTGCTCACCGGCGGCCGGCTGACCGTCGAGGACGCGTACGCCTACGCCAAGTTCGCCCGTGTCGCGCTGAACACCAACGACATCGACTTCCGGGCCCGCCCGGTCTCCCGCGAGGAGGCCGACTTCCTGGCCAGCTCGGTCGCCGGGGTCACCGACGTCACCTACACCGACGTGGAGAACGCGCCAGCGGTGGTGCTGGTGGGCCTGGAGCCCGAGGAGGAGTGCCCGATCCTCTTCCTTCGGCTGCGCAAGGCGTACCTGAAGAAGACTCTGACCGTGTACGCGCTGGCGCCCTTCGCCACCCGCGGCCTGGAGAAGCTCGGTGCCAAGCTGGCCCGGGTGGTGCCGGGCGAGGAGGCCAGCGTGCTCGCCGAGCACGCCACGGTCAGCGAGGCGCTCAGCGCACCGGGCGCGATCCTGATCGTCGGCGAGCGGCTGGCCAGCGTGCCGGGTGGACTGTCCGCCGCCGCCGATGTGGCCCGACGTACCGGCGCGAAGCTGGCCTGGGTGCCGCGGCGCGCTGGTGACCGCGGCGCTGTCGACGCGGGCTGCCTGCCCAACCTGCTCCCCGGTGGACGCCTGGTCACCGAGCCGGCCGCCCGGGCCGAGCTGGGTGAGGCGTGGGACATCCCGGCCGGGGTGATCCCGAGCCAGGCCGGTCGGGACACCGACGGCATCCTTGCCGCGGCCGCCAACGGGCAGCTCGGCGCGCTTGTCGTCGGCGGTGTCGACCCGGCCGACCTGGCCGACCCGCGACTGGCCGAGTCCGCCCTGGACGCGGTGCCGTTCCTAGTCAGCCTCGAGCTGCGGGCCAGCGCGGTGACCCGGCGGGCGAACGTGGTGCTGCCGGTCGCCCCGGTGGCCGAGAAGGCCGGAAGCTTCCTGGACTGGGAAGGCCGGCTGCGCCCGTTCGAGGCGGTGCTGAACACCTCCGCGATGACCGACGGCCGGGTGCTCGACGCGCTGGCCGCGCTGCTCGACGTACGCCTCGGCACGGCCGACGTGCTGAGCGTGCGTCGTGAGCTGGGCACGCTGCCGGCGACGCGGATGTCCCGGCCGGCCGCGCCGTCGGTCGCACCGGGCCGCGTGCCGCAGCCGAACGCCGGGGAGGCCGTGCTGGCCACCTGGCACCAGCTGGTGGACCTCGGCACCCTGACCGAGGGCGACGAGAACCTCGCCGGGACCGCCCGCCCGCCGGTGGTCCGGCTGGGTAAGGGCACCGCCGAGGCACTCGGTGTGGTCGACGGTGACGCGGTCACTGTCGGCACCGACCGGGGGGCACTGACCCTGCCGGCGGAACTCACCGAGATGCCGGACGGCGTGGTCTGGCTGCCGACCAACTCACCCGGCTCGACCGTGCGGCGCAGCCTCGGGGCGACGTCCGGCGCGGTCGTCCGGATCTCCGTCCCCGCACCGAGTACGGCCATCCCGGCCGGACGCGTGGCGGCCGACGAGACCGGTCTCCCGGGTCCGCTCCTCAACTCCGGGGGTAACCAGTGAGTGCGAGGAGTGAACGAGCGCAGCGAGTGAGCCCCGCAGTCGCGAACGAAAGGTGGGCACAGTGAGTCCCTCCTACCTCGCCCAGGATCCGACGCTGGCCGACTTCGGCCGGGATCCGTGGTGGCTGGTCCTCGGCAAGATTGTCTTCGCGTTCGCCTTCGGTCTGCTGGCCACCCTGCTCGGTGTCTGGTTCGAACGGCGCGTGGTCGGTTACATGCAGGTGCGGCCCGGCCCCAACCAGGTCGGCCCGTTCGGCCTGCTGCAGACCCTCGCCGACGGCCTGAAGATGGCCTTCAAGGAGGACATCCTGCCGAAGGCGGCCGACAAGGTCGTCTACTTCTTCGCCCCGACCATCTCGGTGATCTGCGCGGTCACCGCCCTGTCGGTGGTGCCGTTCGGCCCGATGGTGAGCATCTTCGGTCACCACACGCCGTTGCAGGTCACCGATGTGCCGGTGGCGGTGCTGCTGCTGCTGGCCTGCTCCTCGATGGGCGTCTACGGCATCGTGCTCGGCGGCTGGGCCTCGGGCTCGACGTACCCGCTGCTGGGTGGTCTCCGGTCGAGCGCCCAGATGATCTCGTACGAGGTCGCGATGGGGCTCAGCATCGTGGCGGTCTTCATGACCGCCGGCACGATGAGCACCAGCGGGATCGTCGCCGCTCAGGGCGACGGCACCGAGCTGACCGTCTTCGGCCAGACCATCCCGGCACCGGGCTGGTACGCGATCCTGCTGCTGCCGAGCTTCATCATCTTCTTCATCGCCACAGTGGGTGAGACCAACCGGGCGCCGTTCGACCTGCCCGAGGCCGAGTCCGAGCTGGTCGCCGGCTTCATGACGGAATACAGCTCGCTGAAGTTCGCGCTCTTCATGCTCAGCGAGTACGTCGCGATGGTGACCATGTCCGCTGTCACCACCACGCTGTTCCTGGGCGGTTGGCGGGCACCCTGGCCGATCACCATCTGGGAGGGCGCCAACTCCGGTTGGTGGCCGATGCTCTGGTTCTTCGGCAAGGTGATCGCCCTGGTCTTCGTCTTCGTGTGGTTGCGTGGCACGCTGCCCCGGCTGCGGTACGACCAGTTCATGCGGCTCGGCTGGAAGGTGCTGCTGCCGATCAACCTGGCCTGGATCCTGGTCCTGTCGGGCCTGCGCTCCATCGAGGACTGGGACACCCGCGGCAAGGTGATCGCCGTTGGCATCCCGGCCGGCATCCTGCTGATCGCCACGATCTTCTGGCCCAGCCGGCGCCCGACGCCGAAGCCGACGACGCAGGAACAGGTCGACAACCGGCCGCACGGGAGCTTCCCGCTGCCACCGATGGATCTTCAGGTACCACCGAGCCCGCGCATCACGCGCGTGGTCGCCGAGCGGGAGCCGGCCAACATCGTTGCCGGCTCGGACTCCAGGGAGGTGTGACGTGGGCGCGATCACCGGAACGTTCAAGGGATTCGGTGTCACCTTCTCGCACATGTTCAGGAAGGTCGTCACGACCGACTACCCGTTCAAGCCGCCGGTGTCGGCGCCGCGCTACCACGGGCGGCACATCCTCAACCGGCACCCGGACGGCCTGGAGAAGTGCATCGGCTGCGAGCTGTGCGCCTGGGCCTGCCCGGCGGACGCGATCTACGTCGAGGGTGGCGACAACACCGACGAGGAGCGCTTCTCGCCGGGTGAGCGGTACGCCAGCATCTACCAGATCAACTACGCCCGCTGCATCTTCTGCGGGCTGTGCATCGAGGCCTGCCCGACCCGGTCGCTCACCATGAGCAACGAGTACGAGTTGGCGCGGGACAACCGGCAGGACCTGATCTTCACCAAGGAGCAGTTGCTCGCGCCGTTGCTGGAGGGCATGGAGCAGCCTCCGCACCCGATGCGGCTGGGTGACAGCGAGAAGGACTACTACGTCGGCGCGCTGGACAACCCGGGCACCTCCGCCGGTGCGGAGACGTCCCCGAAGGGCCCCGGCCGTTACCAGGTCGAGGAGCACCCCGGCGTGACGTTCCCGGGCGCCGAGCAGGCCGCCCAGCGCGTGGCGGGCGGCAAGGGAGAGGGAGCATGACCACGTCTACGGTGCTCGCCGCGGCGGGTTCGGTCTCCACCGGTGAGGCGGTCACCTTCTGGATCCTCGCCCCGCTCGCGCTGATCGGCGGGATCGGGATGGTGGCCGCGCGCAACGCCGTGCACTCGGCGCTGTGGCTGGTGCTGACAATGCTCTGCCTGGGCGTGTTCTACGTGCTCCAGGCCGGCCCGTTCATCGGCATGGTGCAGATCATCGTCTACACCGGCGCGATCATGATGCTCTTCCTCTTCGTGCTGATGCTGGTCGGCAGGGACTCGACGGACTCGCTGATCGAGACGCTGCGCGGCCAGCGCGTCGCCGCGATCGTGCTCGGCCTGGGCTTCGCCGGTCTGGTCGGCACCGGCCTCTACCAGGCGCTGGACCGGACCAACACGGTCGGTCTGGAGCAGGTCAACGCCGAGGGCAACGTGCAGGGCATCGCCCGGCTGCTGTTCACCAAGTACGTCTTCGCGTTCGAGCTGACCTCGGCGCTGCTGATCACCGCGGCGGTCGGTGCCATGGTGCTGGCCCACGTCGAGCGGCGGAAGCAGGACAAGGTCGACCAGGTGTCCACCATGAAGGCACGCTTCGCCCCGGGCAACTACCCCGGCCCGAAGCCGGGCCCCGGCGTCTTCGCGACCTCCTCCTCGGTGGCCACCCCGGCCCGGCTGCCCGACGGCCGCCTGACCGACCGCAGCACCCCGGCGATCCTTCCGCAGCGCGAGCTGACCGCCGAGGAGACCTCGCTGAAGGGGACGGACAAGTAATGGGATCGTTCTTCTCGGTCGAGCCGACCTACTACCTCGTGCTCGCCGCGGTGCTGTTCACCATCGGCGCCGCCGGGGTGCTGGTCCGGCGCAACGCGCTCGTGCTGTTCATGTGCGTGGAGCTGATGCTCAACGCGGCCAACCTGACGCTGGTCACCTTCAGCCGGATCAACGGTGACCTCAACGGCCAGATCATGGCGTTCTTCGTGATGGTGGTGGCGGCGGCCGAGGTCGTGGTCGGGCTCGCGATCATCATGTCCATCTTCCGGACGCGACGCTCGGCGAGTGTCGACGACGCCAACCTGCTCAAGTACTAGAGGGGTCCACCGGTGGAAGAGACTGTGGAATACGCCCAGGCCACGGGGCTGCTTGGGGGCGTCTGGCTGCTGGTGGCGATCCCGCTGCTCAGCGCGGCAATCCTGCTGCTGCTCGGCCGCCGGGCCGACCGCTGGGGGCACTGGTTGGGCGTCGCCGCCATCGGCGCGGCGTTCGTGCTCGGCCTGAGCTTCTTCTTCCAGCTGCGTGGCCTGGAGAACAAGTCCGTCGAGCTGAGCCTCTGGGACTTCATCGCCGTCGGTGATCTGCGCGTCGACTTCGGCCTGCTGTTCGACCCGCTGGCCGCGGTCTTCGTACTGCTGATCACCGGGGTGGGTTTCCTGATCCACCTGTACGCGGTGGAGTACATGTCGCACGACGCGGGCCGTCGTCGGTTCTTCGCGTACTTCAACCTGTTCGTCGCGGCGATGCTGCTGCTGGTCCTCGGCAACAACTACGTGATGCTGTACTTCGGCTGGGAGGGCGTCGGTCTGGCGTCGTACCTGCTGATCTCCTTCTGGACCGAGCGGCCGAGCGCGGCCACCGCCGGCAAGAAGGCGTTCCTGATGAACCGGGTCGGCGACGCCGGCCTGGCCATCGGCATCTTCATCATGTTCGCCACCCTGGGCACCACCCAGTACGACGAGGTGTTCAACGGTGTCGGCGCGCTGACCGGCACCACGGTGCTGGTCCTCGGCCTGTTGCTGCTGCTCGGGGCGGCCGGCAAGTCCGGTCAGTTCCCGCTCCAGGCCTGGTTGCCGGACGCGATGGAGGGCCCGACCCCCGTGTCGGCGCTCATCCACGCCGCCACCATGGTCACCGCGGGCGTCTACCTGATCGCCCGGTCCAACCCGATCTTCTCGGCCAACTCGACGCTGCAACTCGTGGTGGTCAGCGTCGGCGCGCTCACCCTGCTGATCGGCTGCATCATCGGTGCTGCCAAGGACGACATCAAGCGGGTGCTCGCCTGGTCGACGGTGAGCCAGATCGGCTACATGTTCCTCGGTGTCGGCCTCGGCGGCGCGGCGTACGCGCTGGCCATCGTGCACCTGCTGGCGCACGGCTTCTTCAAGGCCAACATGTTCCTGGGCGCGGGCTCGGTCATGCACGGGATGAAGGACCAGGTCGACATCCGCCGCTTCGGTGGGCTGTCCAAGTACATGAAGATCACCTGGTTGACCTTCATGATGGGTTGGCTGGCCATCATCGGCATGTTCCCCTTCTCCGGCTTCTTCTCCAAGGAGCCGATCATCGTGGCCGCCTTCGAGCGGGAGGACTGGACCGCCTGGCTCTTCGGCGGTGCGGCACTGCTCGGCGCCGGGCTCACCGCGTTCTACATGACGCGGCTGTTCGTCCTCACGTTCCACGGGCCGCAGCGGTGGACCGAGGACATCGAGCACCCGCACGAGTCGCCGAAGCTGATGACCATCCCGCTGATCCTGCTGGCGGTCGGGTCGGTCGGCGCCGGCTTCCTGCTCGCCACGTCCGTTCCGGACTGGTTGACGGAGACCGCCGGACTGGGCGGCGAGCACGCAGAGCACGAGGCGGTCCTCTCGCACACCGTGATCACCATCCTGTCGCTGCTGGTGACAGTGCTCGGTGCCGGGCTCGCCTGGTTCCTGTTCCGCGCCGGCACCGCCACCGCGCCGCAGCCGGCCGGGGTGCTGGTCACCGCCGCCCGGCGCAACCTCTACACCGACACGGTCAACGAGGCGGTCTTCGAGAAGCCGGGCATCTTCCTCACCCGGGCGCTGGTGTACCTCGACAACCGGGGCATCGACGGGCTCGTCAACGGGCTCGCCGCCGCGGTCGGCGGTGGCTCGGGTCGCCTCCGTCGGATGCAGACCGGCTTTGTCCGCTCGTACGCCACCTCGATCCTGGCCGGTGCGCTGCTGGTGATGGCGGCGTTCCTGGCGGTGCAGGCGGGGTGGTTGGCGTGATCGACCTCTTTCCGGCCGCCCCCGCCGGCGGACCACGCAGTGACGACGGAGGTAAGGCCGCATAATGTCCAACTTCCCGTTCCTCTCGGTGCTCACCGTGGCGCCGCTGGTGGGCGCCCTGGTGGTGGCCTTCCTGCCGCGCCACCGCCCGGAGCTGGCCAAGCAGGTGGCGTTCGCCTGGTCGCTGCTCGTGCTGGTGCTCTCGGTGGTGATGTGGGTCAGCTTCAACGCCGGCGGTGACCGGTTCCAGTTCCGCGAGTCGTACTCCTGGATCCCGAACTGGGGGGTCAGCTTCACCTTCGCCGCCGACGGCATCGCGCTGGTGATGCTGATGCTGATCGCGGTGCTGGTGCCGCTGGTGATCCTGGCGTCCTGGCACGACGCGGAGTCGTCGAAGCGGTCGGTGCCTGTCTACTTCGCGCTGCTGCTGGTCCTCGAGTGCACGATGATCGGCGTCTTCGCAGCCGCCGACGTCTTCCTGTTCTACGTGTTCTTCGAGGTCATGCTGGTGCCGATGTACTTCCTCATCGGCAGCTACGGCGGCCACCAGCGGCAGTACGCGGCGGTGAAGTTCTTCCTCTACTCGCTCGTCGGCGGTCTGTTCATGCTGGCCGCGGTAATCGGCCTGTGGGTGGTCGGCGGGAAGACCTTCGACTGGCAGGCGCTCTCGCAGGTCGACATCAGCACCGGCACCGAGCGATGGCTGTTCCTCGGCTTCTTCCTCGCGTTCGCCATCAAGGCGCCGTTCTTCCCGTTCCACACCTGGTTGCCCGATGCCGGTGGCGCCGCCCCGGCGGGAGCGGCGGCGCTGCTCGTCGGCGTGCTGGACAAGGTCGGCACCTTCGGCATCCTGCGCTACTGCCTGCCGCTGTTCCCGGAGGCGTCGAAGTGGTTCGCGCCGTGGGCGCTGGCCCTGGGCGTGATCGGCATCGTCTACGCCGCGCTGCTGGCGGTCGGCCAGAACGACCTCAAGCGGCTGGTGTCGTACACCTCGATCGCGCACTTCGGCTTCATCGGCGTAGGCATCTTCGCCTTCACCACCCAGGCCGGCACCGGCGCGGTGCTCTACATGCTCAACCACGGGCTGGCCACCGGCCTGCTCTTCCTGGTGGTGGGCATGCTGATCTCCCGGCGTGGTTCGTCGCTGATCAGCGACTTCGGTGGCGCCGGCAAGCTCGTCCCGGTGCTCGCCGGTGTGCTCTTCTTCGCCGGTCTCGCCTCGCTCGCGCTGCCCGGCACGGCGCCGTTCATCTCCGAGTTCCTGGTGCTGATCGGCACGTTCACAGTGAACAAGCCGGTCGCGGTGATCGCCACGCTCGGCATCATCCTGGCCGCCGCGTACGTGCTGTGGATGGTGCAGCGCACCACCCAGGGCACCCTCAACCCGGCGCTGACCGAGGTCGACGGGATGCGCAAGGACCTCAACCTGCGCGAGAAGGTCGTGGTCGCCCCGCTGATCGCGCTGATCGTGCTGCTCGGCTTCTTCCCCAAGCCGGTCACTGACGTGATCAACCCCGCCGTCCAGGCGACAATGGACGACATCGGCAGAACCGACCCGGCGCCGTCCGTGGGCGGCACCGTCCAGGAGGCGGCAAAGTGACCGAGTTGAAGCTGCCGTCGATCGACTACGCGGCGATCTCTCCGATCCTGATCATGCTGGGCACCGCGTTGCTCGGCGTGCTGGTCGAGGCCCTGGTGCCTCGTCGCTGGCGGCACGTGGTGCAGTTGACGCTGGCGCTGCTCGCCGTGCTCGCGGCACTGACCATGGTGGTCCTCAGCGCCGATGAGCGGATCATCACGGCGGGCCAGGCGCTCGCGATCGACGGGCCGACGCTCTTCCTCCAGGGCGCGATCCTGGTGCTGGCCGCCATGGCGCTGCTGCTGATCGGTGACCGCTCGGTCGAGCGGGGCGGGGCGTTCGTCGCCCAGGCCGCGGTGACCGCGGAGTCGGCCGACGACCGGCGGCAGGCCGAGGGTCGCAACGGTCTCACCGAGGTCTACCCGCTGACCACGTTCGCGATCGGCGGCATGCTGATCTTCGTGGCGGCGAACGACCTGCTGACCATGTTCATCGCCCTCGAGGTGTTCTCCCTGCCGCTCTACCTGCTCTGCGCGCTGGCCCGTCGCCGGCGTCTGCTGAGTCAGGAGGCGGCGATGAAGTACTTCCTGCTCGGCGCGTACGCCTCGGCGTTCTTCCTGTTCGGCGTGGCCCTGATCTACGGCTTCACCGCCGGAATCCCGGGCCGCACGGCCGGCGTCGACTTCGCCACCATCCACGCGGCGGTGGGTGAGTCGCCGGCCAGCCCGGTGCTGCTCTTCGCCGGCATGGCGCTGCTCGCCATCGGTCTGCTCTTCAAGGCCGCTGCGGCCCCGTTCCACGTCTGGACCCCGGACGTCTACCAGGGCGCTCCGACCCCGGTCACCGGGTTCATGGCGGCCTGCACCAAGGTCGCCGCGTTCGGTGCCCTGCTGCGCGTCTTCCAGGTCGCGTTCGCCGACGCCAACTGGGACTTCACCCCGGTCCTCGGCGCGGTGGCGGTGCTGACGATGCTCATCGGCGCGGTGCTCGCGGTCACCCAGACCGACATCAAGCGGCTGCTCGCGTACTCCTCGATCGCCAACGCCGGCTACCTGCTGGTCGGTGTGTTGGCACCGAGCCGCGACGGGCTCGCCGGCACGATGTTCTACCTGGTCGCGTACGGCTTCTCGGTGCTGGCCGCGTTCGCCGTGGTGACGTTGGTACGCGACGACGACGGCGAGGCCACCCACCTGTCCCGCTGGGCCGGGCTGGGTCGCCGGTCGCCGTTCTTCGCCGCGCTGTTCACGTTCATCCTGCTGGCCTTCGCCGGTATTCCGCTGACCAGCGGCTTCACCAGCAAGTTCGCCATCTTCGGGCCGGCGCTGGAGGGTGGCCAGGCCTGGCTGGTGATCGCCGGTGTGCTGACCAGCATGATTCTGGCGTTCCCGTACCTGCGGGTCGTGGTGATGATGTGGCTCTCCGAGCCGGGCGAGTCGACCCCGACCGTCACGGTGCCCGGTGGGCTCACCGCCGCCGCGCTGATGATCGGTGTGGTGGCGACCCTGGTGTTGGGTGTCGCCCCGGCGCCGCTGCTCGATCTGGCTACCGGAGCCGCCGAATTCGTTAGATGACCGAAGGATCGATCACCGGGGGTCGGCGCGTGTTCACGTGCCGGCCCCCGGTGCGTATCCCCGGGCCGGAGCAGGTCGAACGGGTGTGGCATGGTTGATAGCGTGGTGAATCCGGCGGGCGAGCGTTCAGGTGCCTCCGGCTCCGGCGGTCGACGGGGTCGGGCGAGCACGAGTCAGTTCGGCGCGCTTGGCCTGAGCCTCGCCGATCCCCGTGTCGAGGCGTCCGTGCTGGGTCTGCTGGACACGGTCGAGGTCGAGTTGCGGGCCAGCGTGGCCAGTGCTGACCCGTTCGTCACCGAGGCCGCCCGGCACCTCGTCGAGGCCGGCGGGAAGCGGTTCCGGCCGTTGCTGGTGGCGCTCGGCGCCCAGTTCGGTGATCCGACCGGTGCGCAGGTGGTCCCGGCCGCCGTGGTGATGGAGCTCACTCACCTCGCCACCCTCTACCACGACGACGTGATGGACGAGGCAGCCGTCCGTCGGGGCGCGCCGAGCGCGAACTCCCGGTGGACCAACTCGGTCGCCATCCTGGTCGGCGACTACCTCTTCGCCCGCGCGGCGGACATCGCCGCCGACCTGGGCCCCGAGGCGGTCCGGTTGCAGGCGCGCACCTTCGCCCGGCTGGTGCACGGCCAGATCGCGGAGACGGTCGGGCCGCGCGCCGACGACGACCCGGTGGCCCACTACCTGCACGTGATCGCTGAGAAGACCGGCTCGTTGATCGCCACGTCCGCCCGGTTCGGCGGCATGTTCGGTGGGGCCGCCCCCGAGCACGTGGAGGCCCTCGCCGGGTACGGCGAGACGATCGGCGTCGCCTTCCAGCTCTCCGACGACCTGCTGGACATCGCCTCCGAGTCGGTGCAGTCGGGCAAGACCCCCGGCACGGACCTGCGCGAGGGTGTTCCGACGCTGCCGGTGCTCTACGCCCGCGAGGCGGACGACTCCGACGCGTCGTCGGTGCGGCTGCGGGAGATCCTGGCGACCGGCCCGTTGACCGACGACGCGCTGCACGCCGAGGCGTTGGGGCTGCTCCGGGAGAGCCCGGCGCTCAAGCGGGCCCGGGAGACCGTCCGCAGCTACGCCGAGGACGCCCGCGCGCAGCTCGCCCCGCTGCCGCACGGCCCGTCCCGCAGCGCGTTGGAGTCGCTCTGCGACTACATCGCCGACCGCACCAGCTGATCCACGCTACGGCCCTTTGCAGCGCCGGCGCGGGTCAACAAGCGGCTGCCGACGAGCATGAGGGCGGCGGCGAGCAGCATCGCCACGGCCGCAACGGTCCACATCGCCGGGTAACCGAGGTGGGCGGCGAGCGGGCCCAGGCTCAGCGGGCCGAGGCAGCCGCCCGCGTACACCCCGGTCTGTGTGATCGAGGTGGCGGCGGCCGGTGACTGCGGGTGGAGCCGGACCACCGCGAAGTTCATCAGACCGGGCCAGGCCCAGCCCACGCCGAAGCCGAGCACCACACCGACCACCAACGGCACCGAGCCGGTCAACGCGAGCAGGCCCAGCCCGACCGCGCCGACGAGCAGCATCGCGGCGATGACGGCGACGTGACCGGTCTCGCGGCGGTCGGCCAACCAGCCCGCGCCCACCCGGGCCGCCACGCAGACAGCGCTACCCAGGGTCAGGGTGAGGCCGGCGAGGCCCGGCGACAGACCTCGGGCCGCCGAGGAATCCACCAGGAAGGTGCCGAGCGCGTTGGCCGCGCCCGACGCCAACGTCGCCGCCGCGCCGATCACCACCAGCGCCGCCGTCGCCCGCCCCGCGCGCGCGGCGCCGGCCCGACGGGCCAGGCCAGGCAACTGTCGGGGTACGGCGGCCAGCGTCGTCAGCGCCGCCACGGCGGCGGCCACGAACGCCCAGCGCCAGCCGGCGGTGAGCGCGATGGTGGGCACCGCCGCGCCGGCCAGCAGTGTGGAGACCGGGATGGCCGCCTGCTTGACACCGAACGACAGCCCCTGCCGCCGGGCCGGCACGTGCTGGGCCAGCGCCGCGTTGCTGGCCAACTGGCCGAGCGCGTTCGCGGCGGCGCTGAGCGCCAGCAGACCGACCAGCACCGGGTACGACCTGGCGAAGGCGGCAACGGCCAGCATTGACCCGGCGGCCAGCACGATGCCGCAGCGGGCGACCACCGCCGGTCCGTACCGCTCGACCAACCGCCCAGAGGGCACCGAGGCCAGCGCGCTGACCCCGAAGTAGACGGAGACGGCAAGGCCCAGGCCGGCCGGTGAGAAACCGAGGTCCGTGCCCATCTGCACGGCGAGACCGCCGAGCAGGAAGACGGGGAGTACGCAGGCCACCGTGGTGACGACTGCGCCGGCGCTGGCCCGGACCGGATGGGGTTGGGCAACGGCCGGATCGGGGGTGTTCGAGGTGTCGGTCATCGTTCGGCAAACCTACGCGAGCCCCGCTCACCGCACTCCCGGTGACCGGCGGGCAACAACCTGTGGATGGTGATCTGGCATCCTCGACCCGAACAGGCATTTCGCACCGGGCCTGTTTTTCATATGGTGTAAGTCCACGGCGGCGGAGGTGGTTGTGCGCGACCCCTTGGCAGAACCTTCGGACCTGATTCGCAGCGTGTCCCGAGCGCTACGGGTGCTGGAGTCGGTCGGTCGTGCCCCGAAGGGCCTGACCGTCAAGCAGATCGCCAGACGCTGCGAGCTGACCGTGGCCACCACCTACCACCTGGTTCGCACCCTCGCCTACGAGGGCTACGTGATCCGTCGCGAGGACGGCACGTACATCGTGGGGTTGGAGGTGGCCGACCGGTACCGGGAGCTGGTGACGGCGTTCCGGGGCCCGCCGGCGGTCGGTGAGACACTGCGCCGGGCCGCCCTGGACACCGGCTACAGCCACTACCTTGGTCGTTTCGTCGGCGGCCAGGTCGCCCTCACCGCCGTCGCCGAGGGCCACCGCTCGCCCTACCTGGAGGATCTGGTCCCCGGCTTCGACGAGGGTGCGCACGCGACAGCGCTCGGCAAGTCGCTGCTCGCCACCCTCACGACCGACCAGCGCTACCGCTATCTGCGCGAGTACGGCATGCGCCCGTTCACCACCGCCACGCTCACCACCACCGAGAGTTTCGAGGCGGACCTGGCCGCCGGCGACCGGCGCGGCATGCAACTGGAGATGGGGCAGTTCCGCCAGGGGGTGGCCTGCGCCGCGGTGCTCGTCGCGCCGGACAAGGACATGGAACGCCGGGTCGTGCTGGCCTGCGCGTTGCCGGCCAGCGAGATGATGACCTCCGCCCGGGTGGTACGCGCCAAGCTGCTCACAGTGGCCCGCAGCGTGGCCGACGGCATCGCCAGCGACAACTGACCGCCGAGAGGCCCTCTCCCGGGCTGGGAGAGGGCCTCTCGGGGCCTCAACCGGTCGCCTCGGAGTAGACCTCGACGTCGTAGAGCAGCTGCACATCGCGGCGGCCGTTGGTGACGCCGACGAAGACCGGATCACCGCAC
>NZ_JBEZEH010000019.1:0-47909 GCF_040648775.1 Micromonospora sp. NPDC049089 | reverse complement strand
GCCCTGAAACCCATGGTCAGCGGCCTGCGCCGTCGGTCCGGTCCACCTCGAAGTGGTAGCACTTTCCACCGCCAGGCACGGTCGGAAACCGGCGATTCTGCCCAACCCGGGGATCTTGCTCGGACCCGCGTCAACGGGCACGATCGACCGGTGACGAATCGATGGGGCATGACGGTGCCGCTGAGCGGGATCGCGCTGGCGCAGCACGACGCGGCCTACGCGGCCCTCGACCGGGCCGGGTTCACCGACGTCTGGTCGTCCGAGGTCGCCGGGACCGACGCGTTCACCCCGCTGGCGCTCGCCGCGGCCTGGCAGCCAGGGCTGCGGCTCGGCACCGCGATCACACCGGTCTTCACCCGAGGCCCCGGTCTCCTGGCGATGAGCGCGGCAGCGCTGGCCGAGGCCGCGCCGGGCCGGTTCTCGCTCGGCATCGGCGCGTCCTCACCCGTGCTCGTCCGGGACTGGAACGCCGTGCCGTTCGACGAGCCGTTCCGCCGCACCCGCGACGTGCTGCGCTTCCTGCGCGCCGCGCTGGCCGGCGAAACCGTCGACGAGGCCTACGACACGTTCACCATCCGCCGGTTCACGCTGGAAGCACCACCGGCGACGCCACCACCGATCCTGCTCGCCGCGCTGCGCCCGGGAATGCTCCGGCTGGCCGGCGCGGAAGCCGACGGGGTCATCCTCAACTGGCTCAGCGCCGACGACGTGCCGCGCGCCCTCGCCGAGCTGGGCGAGCGCCGCACCGGCTTCGAGGTCGCCGCCCGGATCTTCGTCTGCCCCACCGAGGACACCGCGTACGCCCGGGCGCTGGGCCGTCGGCTCATCACCAGCTACCTCACCGTCGGGGCGTACGCCGAGTTCCACCGTTGGCTCGGCCGCGACGAGACGCTCGCGCCCATGTGGGCGGCCTGGGCCGCCGGTGACCGGCGCGGAGCCAACGCGGCAGTACCCGACGAGGTGGTCGACGCGCTGGTGCTGCACGGTTCACCGGAGCGGTGCCGCGCCGAGGTACGCCGCTACGCCGACAACGGGGTGGACGTGCCGATCATGGCGCTGCTGCCCACCCCCGAGGTCACCGCCGGCGGCGCGAGCGCGCTGCTCAGCCTCATCGCCCAGTTGGGCGCCGCCCCGATGGAGGTCGCCGCGTGAACCTCACCGACCGGATCGTGGTGGTCACCGGCGGGGCCGGCGGCATCGGCGCGGCGCTGTCGCGCCGATTCGCCGCCGAGGGGGCCGCCGCCGTGGTGGTCGCCGACCTGGACGCCGACGCCGCCCGCGCGGTGGCCGAGGGCATCGGCCCGGTCGCGCACGCCCGCGCCCTCGACGTCACCGACGAGGAGCAGGTCCGCGCGCTGGTCGCCGACACCGAGCAACGGTACGGCCGGATCGACCTGTTCTGCGCCAACGCGGGCGTGACCACCGGCGGGGGAGTGGAGGTCGACGACGCCGGTTGGGACCGCGCCTGGCGGGTCAACGTGCTCGCCCACGTCTACTCGGCCCGCGCGGTGCTGCCCGGAATGCTCACCCGGGGCGGCGGGCACCTGCTGCACACCTGCTCCGCGGCGGGTGTGCTGACCGCTGTGGGCGACGCCCCGTACACCGCGACGAAGCACGCCTCGGTGGGGTTCGCCGAGTGGCTGGCCATCACCTACCGGGACCGGGGCATCCGGGTCAGCGCACTCTGCCCACAGGGGGTGGACACCCCGATGCTCGCCGACGGGCTCGCCGACGCTCACCTGGGCGCCCGGGTGGTCGCCGCGTCCGGTGCGGTGCTCACCCCGGACCAGGTCGCCGACGCGGCCGTCGCCGGGCTGGCCGAGGAACGTTTCCTGATCCTGCCGCACCCCGAGGTCGCCGACTACGCGCGCCGTCGCGCCGAGGACCCGGACGGCTGGCAGGCCGGCATGCGCAAACTCATCCGCCGGCTGACCACCTGACCCGCTACCGCGTGGGAACGCGTCCGACAGCCAGAAGGTGGGCGCTGGAGCTGATCAGCGCCGGCTCGCTGCTGTGGAGCCGGGCCAGGTCCAACGCCGAGGCGAAGAGACGTCCTGCGCCGGCCCGGTCGCCGCCGCCTCCGGCCCTGCCGCCGGTGATCAAGAAGTTTGCGTCAGAAGAAGGCCCGCTGCCGACGCAAAGCTCTTGATCAGCGCGGGGAGCGGCGGGCGCGGCGCAGGGGAGTGGGGTGCACGGACCAGAGCAGGCGACGCCACCAGGGGCGAGCGGAGCGCAGGGTGGTCACGTAGGCGGTGGCCACCTCGGCGGCGCGAGCCGCCTGGTCGGGTGTTGCGGCGCCGGGGGCAAAGCCCACCTGGTTGAGCAGGGCGGCCAACTCGTCGACGGCCGGGCCGGACGGGTCTGCCGCCGCCGTGTCGCCGCTGGGCGCGACAGCGCCCGGGTCACCGACCGCGTCACCTCCGCTCCGCGCGAGACGGGCGTCGGCGAGGGTTTGGCGGGCGTGGCCGGCGACCTCGGTGGCGGCCAGGTCGTCGCCGACCGGTCTGCCGGCCAGCCGGAGCGCGTCGGTGACCTCCCGCCAGGCGCCGGCGATGCGCTGGCCGGGGTCGCCCCGCACGAGCCGGCTGCGGGTCAGCGAGCGGCGCATCGCCAGCAGAGTGAGCAGGAGCGCCCCCACCACCAGCAGCAGGCCGCCGCTGCCGCCGGCGACCAGCACCGGCGTGGAGACCCCGTCGTTGCCGGGCGGGGCGTCGGCGGCGGCCGCCGGTTCCGGTGAGGCGCTGGGCTCAGCGGTCGGTGCCGGCGCCTCCGACGGCGGCGGGTCCTCCGGCGTCGGGCGGAAGTCCTCCTCCACCGGTCGCGGCTCGTTGTCGGGGCGGGGCAACGGGTCGAACGGCACCCAGCCCAGCCCGTCGAAGAGCACCTCCGGCCAGGCGTACGCGTCACCGGCCAGCACCGGACCCTGCCCGCTGGTCCGGAAGCCCACCACCACCCGCGTGGGCAGCCCGGAGAGCCGGCCGAGGACCGCGAAGGCCGCCGCGAACTGCTCCGAGGTGCCCTCCTGCCCGCCGCCGTTGCGGGGCCCGAACAGGAAGAAACCCAGGTTCGGGTACGCGTGCCCGCTCGGGGCATCCGCCACCACCCGGTAGTGCTCGGCCAGGAACTGCTCGATCGCCGACGCCCGCGCGAACGGGGCGCCGTTCTCCTCGGCGAGTTGAGTGGCCAGCCGGCGCATCGGGTCGGGCACCCCGTCGGCGACCCGCAGCACCCGGGCCACCTCCTCGCCGGCGGGCACGTTCGCGCTGGCCAACAGATTCTGGTCGGGGCGTTCCTCGGCGGAGGTCACCGCGTACCGCAGCCCCGGCGTCAGCCCCTCCGGTCGGATCAGCGTCCCGCTCGCCGGGTCGTACGCCACCCGCGCGCCACTGACCTCCCGAGGTGTCGCCACGGCGGGCAGCAGCCGGCCGCTCAACTCGGCCACGCTGATCTGCTGCCGGACCGTCCGCACTGTGCTGTCGCGGGCCACGGCAGCGGCCGGCAGGATCCGCCCGGCGTTGCGGTACGTCGCGCCGACGCGCCAGGTCACCCCGTCGTAGTCGCTGAGCACCGCCAACCGGATCCGCACACTGCGCGCGGTGTCCGCCGCGGGATCGGCCTCCGGCGGGGGGCCAGCGGGCGGTGCGTCGGGGCGTTCCGTGCTCACGTCGAGGAGTTTCTGCTCCGGGTGCAGCGCCCAGCCGGAGATGCGGATCAGCGGGTTCTCGTCGAGCGTCTGCACCTGCGGCGGCTCCACGTACCGGCGCGGGTCCACCGGCCGGCCGTCGACCTGCCCGGCGACGATCGGGCCGAGCAACGCCACCAGCCCGACCACCAGTGCCACCCCGAGCGCCGCGCTGGTGGCCAGCCGCAGTCGCACCGCCGCGCGTACCCCGGGGGTCAGTCCGGCGCTCGGATCGCCGCCGCCCGCCGCAGTGCGGGTGGGTGTGGCCAGGCCGAGGGCCGCGACCGCGACGAACACCACTGTCGACCCCACCGCCGGTTCGGCGTTCGGGCCGACCACGTAGAGGGCGGCGGCGTAGAGCCCCGCCGCCGGCAGGTAACCCAGCAGCACCCGGCCGGTGCGCAGCGCCACCTCCGCGCCGGTCAGCCCGGCCAGCCAGGCCGCGACGACCGGCACCAGCACGGTGTCCGGGGTGGGCTCCACCGGGATCATCGCGGTGAGCAGCCGGGGGATGCCGTTGCGGGCGGCGTCCGCGCTGACCTCCAGCAGGCCGCCCGGCAACTCGGCGCGGGTGGCGGCCAGTCGCAGCGACCACAGTGTCCAGCCGGCCATCGCGGCCACCGAGACCGGTGCCACCAACCAGGACGGCAGCCGCCGGGCGGCCACGCTGACCAGCACCGAACCCGCCGCCGCGCCGATCACCAGCCAGGTCAGCAGGTTGCCCGCGTACACCCGGCCGAGCACCACGCCGGCGAGCGCCGTCAGCCCGATCAGGGCCAGCGGCAGGACCGCCGCCCGCAGCACCCGCACGGCGAGCGTCACCACCGGCGTACCCCGTCCCACTCGGCGGCGAACTGCGCGCCGTCGGCCGCGTCGACGACCACGAGACCCGCGGTGCCCGGCGGCGTCGGCTCGGCCGCGCCGAACACCGCGACCACCACCGACGGGTACGCCCCGCGCAGCGCCCCGACGTGCCCCAGCTCGTCGCGGCCACCGGGCCCGGTCAGGAAGATCAGCGTGTCGCCGAGCCGGTCCTGCCGCAGTCGGGTGGTGGCCGCCCGCACCGCGTCACCGTCGTCGGACAGGTCGGCGGCGGCGAGCCGGTCCAGTGGCCCGAGCGCGCCGCCGGCCTCGCCGTCACGTGTCGTGACCTCGGCGGGCTCGGCGGCGACCATGAGCAGCAGCACCGGCAGGTCCGCGCGGTGCGCGGCGGTGACGACCGACGCCGCCGCCTCGCAGGCCGACTCGAACGACTCCGCCACCCCGCCGACCCGCTGCGGGTGCGCGACGGCACGGTTGTCCAGCAGGACGACCAGGCGCGGCAGGCTGGTATCCACGTTCTCCCGCACCATCAGCTCACCCACCCGGGCGCTGGTGCGCCAGTGCACCCGGCGCAGCTCGTCGCCGACCACGTACTCCCGCAGCGAGTCGAACGTGATCGACCCGTGCGGGACACCGTCCACCCGACCGTCGAGGCTGCGGCCCGCGCCCCTGGGCACGGCCGTCAGCGGATGTATCCGGGGGTGTACCCAGACCGGCACCGCCGCACCGTACGGGCGGGCCAGCGCCACCAACCCCAGCGGATCCCGGCGGGTCACCCGCAGCGGCCCGACCGGCACCACCCCACGACGGTCGGTCGGCACGTCGTAGCGGACCTCGGTGTCCCGGCCGGGTCGCAGGCGCAGCACCGGCACCGGCACGGTCCGCTGGCCGCACCGGTCCTCGGCCAGCAGGTTCGCCGAGCGCAGCCGCCCGGTGTTGCGCACTGTCAACGCCATGCTCGCCGGCTCGCCACGCGCCACCCGGTCCGGGTCCGCACGACGGGTCACCGTCAGCCGGGGCCGCCAGGCCGCGACCAGTGCGGCGTAGCCGACGGCCGCGCCGGCCGCCGCGCCGAGCAACGTCAACTCGGGGTACGCGAACCGGAAACCCGCCCCCAGCAGCACCACGGCGGCGACGAGCAGCCCGACCCCACGGGCGGTGATTCCCATCGCGCTGCTGCCGGTCAGCCCTGCACCGGAGCGGGTTGCCCCGACGGCAGCGGCACCGGCACCGAGGCGACGGCCTGGCGCAGCACCTCCGCGGGGGTCATCCCGCGCACCTGGGCGTCCGGGGTGAGCAGCAGCCGGTGGGCGAAGACCGCCTCGGCGAGCGCCTTCAGGTCCTCCGGCATGATCCAGCCCCGCCCATCGATCAGCGCGTACGCGCACGCCGCGCGGGTCAACGCGATAACGCCCCGGGGGCTGACGCCGACGCGCACCTGCGGGTGGGTGCGGGTGGCAGCGGCCAACCGGACCGCGTACGCGTAGAGCGGCTCGGCGATGTGCACCCGGCGGGCCATCCGGACCATCTCGCCGACGGTGGCGGTGTCGGTGACGGGGGCGAGCGCCTCGGGGGACCGCACCGTCGCGCCGCGCAGCACCTCGACCTCGACGGCCTCGTCCGGGTAGCCGACGGAGAGCTTCACCAGGAAACGGTCCAACTGCGCCTCGGGCAGCCGGTAGGTGCCGTCCATCTCCACCGGGTTCTGGGTGGCGACCACCAGGAACGGCGACGGCACCGGGTGCCGGACGCCGTCCACAGTGACGGTCCGTTCCTCCATCACCTCCAGCAGCGCCGACTGGGTCTTCGGCGACGCCCGGTTGATCTCGTCGGCGATGACGATGTTGGCGAAGACCGGACCCGGATGGAACTCGAAGTCCCGGGTCGCCTGGTTGAAGATCGTCACGCCGGACACGTCCGAGGGGAGCAGGTCGGGCGTGAACTGGATGCGCCGCCACTCACCCTTGACCGTGGCGGCGATGGCCCGTGCCAGGGTCGTCTTACCGACCCCGGGCACGTCCTCCAGCAGTACGTGACCCTGGGCGAAGAGCGCGGTCAGCGCCAGCCGCACCACCTGCGGTTTGCCGAGCACCACAGCGTTGACGTTCTCGGCCAGCCGGGCGGCCAGGGCGGCGAAGCCCTGCACCTCCGGCTGGGTGAGCGGCTCGTGGGTGTTCACGGTCGGTGGTGCTCCTCGCCTGGTGGTTCAGCAGGTGGGCAGGACCTTGATGTCATCGCCGCCCTCCAGGTTGAGCCAGGCCCACGGGATGTAGTTCTTCCCCTTGTAGTTGACCTGCACCCACCAGGTGCTGCGCTTCTCGTTGTTGTAGATGTAGGCGTAGACCTCTTCGCCCGACTTCTTGCAGTACGCCTGGAGCCGGGTGCCGGGCTTGGCCCAGCCGGCCTGCTGGTCGTTGTCCTGCCGGGTGACCTTGAAGACCTCGTTGCCGTTGCGGCCTTCCCGGTCGCTGTCGCAGTAGGTCGACTCGGGCCCGGATGCGCCGTTGCGGCAGGTCGCGATCCCGTACAGCGCCTGGGTGGCCTGCGCCTTCGTGGCGGTGCCCTTGCCGGCGGCGTTGCTCGCCGTCACCGTGAACGTGTAGCTGGTGCCCGGCGTCAGGCCCGTCATCGTGATGCTGGAGCACGCCCCGGTCTTCGCCGGTTCGCCCGTCGTGGTCAGCGTGCAGGTGGCCTGACCGCCACCGGCGTCCACTGTGAACGTGACGGTCGCCCCGGTGGCCGTCGATGACGACCCGGTCACAGTGACCCGTGGCTCGGCCACCGTGCGGGCGGTGGCGGTGGCCTCCGGGCCGGGCCCCGCCTCGTTGACCGCCTTCACCTTCACCGTGACGTTCTGGCCGTTGCCCAGCCCGGTGACGGTCGTGCGGGTGTCGGTCACCTCGCTGACCCGCCCGCCGACGTCCACCAGGTACTTCGTCACCGGCCGACCGTTGGCCTCGGCCGGCGCCCACTGCACCGTCACCGCGCCCGGCTGGTTGGCGACCGTGCCGGCGCGCAGGTCGAGCGGCCGACCGGGCGCCGCGAACGGCACCACTGTGTTGCTGACCGGCGACGCCGCCGACCCGGCGCCCTTGCTGTTGACCGCCACCACCGTGAACGCGTACTGGGTGCCGAACTCCAGCTCACCGGCGGGCACCACCAGCTCCGTCTTGGTCGACTCACCGGCCGGCGCGTTCGTCCCCGCCGAACTGGCCGTCACCGCGTACCTCGCGATGGTGTTGCCCTGCCCGTTCGCCGCCGGCCACTTGACGAGCACCGTGCCGTCCGGCCGTTCCTGCGCCGTGACGCTCGCGGGTGGGTCGGGCACCGCCGCCGTCGGCGTCACCGGGTTGCTGTTGCGCGGCGGGCCGTCGCCCTTGGCGTTGACGGCGTGCACAGCGAACCGGTACGTCTCGCCGTTGGTCAGACCCTTGACCTCCACCGCCCGCTGGTTCGCGCCCACCTCCAGGCGCTGCCCGGCGCCCTGCACCACGTACTTGATGATCTCAGCGCCGTTGGCGGCGGCCGGGCGCCAACTCACCCGCGCCTGGGCGTTGCCGGCGGCGGCGGTGACGCTGCGCGGCGCGCTCGGCTTGCCCACCCGCGGCTTCTTCGGCGGAGGCGGCGGCGGGGGAACCGGCGGCGGGTCACCGCCGAGCACGTCGTTGGCGTACTTGTTGACCTCGCGCACCTGGTGCTTGTCGTCCACCACCCGGGCGGTCGCCGAGTCGGGCGAGTTGATGAACAGGTGGTTCTCCCGGACCTCCAGCTCCAGCGGCCCGTTGGCCCGCCCTCGGATGGTCTCGACCAGCTGACCCGCCGCGTCGAAGGAGTAGATGGTGCCGGTGGCCTCGTCGGCGCAGTAGACCCGGTTCGCCCAGGCCACCGCCGGGCTGAGCCGGTCCCCCTCACCCGGCACGGTGAACGCGCTCTCCTGCCCACCGTCACCCACCAGCAGCACCCGCCGGTCGGCGGTCACCGTGACCGGCACCCGTGGGCCGCTGGTACGCGAGGGCAGGGCCGCCGGGCCGGACAGCGTCAGCGCCGTCGGGTGCACCTCACCGCGCTGCACCCGCACCAGCTTCCCTGCCGTCCGGTCGAGCACCGCCACCCCGTCGTCGAGGGTGGAGACCACCAACTCGTGGCTGGCGTCGGCGACGTCGTACGACTCGACCCGCTGCGGGCTGAGCCCGGCACTGGCTGTCGCCGGCGCGGACGGCAGCTTGGCCGCGGTGATCGCCGAGACCGTGCCCTGGCTGGGCACCGCGATCCAGAGCCGACCCTTACCGTCGAAGGTGCCGCCCGTGATGCCGGGCGGATAGCGCACCGGCTCGCCGACCGGGGTCAACGATCGCGGGTCGAGTTGGCGGACGATGCCCTGCACGGCGTCGACGACGAACGCCGCGTCCTCGTGCAGGGCCACACTGACGCCCAGGCCGGGGGTGGTCCGGGTGGTCGCGCTGAGCTGGAGGGTGGCCAGATCCAGGGAACTGACCTGCCCGCTCTGAAGGTCCCGCAGGATCAGCAGCCGGTCGGTCTGGGTGATCTGCATCGGATGCTGCCGGGCACCGGGGATCTCCGTGCGAGTGTCCACCCGGGCGGTGACGCCGTTGACCCGGGCCAGCTCGCTGCGCGCTGCGCTCCACAGCCAGGAACTCGCGTCGTAGTTGGCCACCGCGTTGTCCGCCGCGCCCAACCCGAGGACGGTCAGCCCCATGGCTGCCAACAGCGCGGCCACCGTGCCGACGGTCACCAGCCCGCCGCGCAGCCGGGACCGGGAGCGGGGGGCCTCGGCCTGTACGGCGTCGTCGATGCTGGCCACAGCCGGCTGCCTCCCCTGAGTCGTGGCAGGTGGCGCGCCTTCCGGCAACCCCTCCCCTGAGCCGGGTGCCATCATATGGCGC
Source organism: Micromonospora sp. NPDC049089 (assembly GCF_040648775.1). Lineage (NCBI taxonomy): Bacteria > Bacillati > Actinomycetota > Actinomycetes > Micromonosporales > Micromonosporaceae > Micromonospora > Micromonospora sp. NPDC049089. The sequence goes on along the minus strand of NZ_JBEZEH010000019.1, from coordinate 38,501 downwards.
TGGTGGTGGCGGGGGAACCCGCACCGTCACCCCTGTGGATACCGAGAGTGTGCGTTGTGGACGTCCAGCTCAGCCCGGTTCCCGCTCGACTCGGCGCGGTTTCGGCGCGACTCAGCGCGGCGACGCCCGGCCGGAGGGCTCCCCGCTCGACGTGGCTCCACGCTCCCGCGCGGTGCACACCTGTCCGGAAGTCGCAAAGCTGTCAGTGGAGTAGACCGCCAACACGGTGAAACAGTGATCCACTCGGGAGTTCAACCCGTTGACCGTGTAGCTCGTCCGGCCCGGATCCACGGTGGCCATCACGCCCAGGGCCTGCCCGGCCCGACCCGCGGCGACCATGAACGGCACCGCGCCGCCGGTCGGGTCCGTCCAGGTCAACGTGATAGTGGTCGAATCGTCCCGCAGCTTGAGATCGCCCGGCGGAAGCCCAGCCGCCGTCGGTGCCGCCGCCGTCGGCGCGGTCCCGGTCGGAGGCGGGTCGTCGCGGGTCAGCATCACCACACCCAGGCCCGCCACCGCCACGACGGCCACCCCGGCCGCCACGACCGCGCCGACCAGCGCCGCCCGGTTGCGGCCCGTCGACCCACTGTCATCGGCGTACGCCGGCCGGTACGCGTCCGGCACCGGGTGGTACTGCTGACCCGGGTACGGCGCCTGGTGCTGGTGCTGGTCCTGTGCCGGGTACGACCCCTGGGGTGGCTGGTGGTGGTACTGCTGGACCGGCGGCGGCGCGGCTGGCGGTGCCAGCGCCGGGTCAGCGCCGACGGACGGGAGCCAGGCCGGCTGCGCAGCGGGGCTCGGCTGCGCAGCGATGGGGCCTGCCTCAGCGATGCCCGGGTTCGCCTGGGTGCCTTCTCGGTGAGTTGGCGCGGCGGTGGGATGCGGTTGGGCGGCCGTGAGGTGCGTATGCGCGGCGGTGGGATTCGCCTGGGCGGCGGCGGGCCAGCCCGGACTGGTGTCGACCCCGGCCGGGACACGCTGCGCCGGAACGGACGGCAACACCACGGTCTGGTCGGACAGCGCGCCAGGAGCCCGCTGAGTCGGCACCACCGGGGCGTCGAGGATGCCCAGGCCAGAGTCGACATCCGCGCCGGTACCGCCCGCGTCCATCATGGCCTGCCCAGCCACCGGGGCCTGCCCGGTGGTGACTGTCTGCGCAGCCGTAGCGGTCTGGGTGGGGGAGTCGGCACCTGGAGTCGGCAGGGGCTGCGGTGGGGCGCTGCTGCTCCAGGGCGGTGCGGTCAACCCCCAGGGCGGTACGGGTGGTGCGCTCACCGGAGGCGCGGAGACGGGCGGCCCGTAGGGCGGCCCCGAGACGGGCGGCCCAAAGCCGGGCGGCGCGGACACGGGGTAGGTGTGCCCGGGTGGAGCGGATACGGGTGGGCCGTAGCCGGGTGGTGCGGAGACCGGGTAGGTGTGCCCCGGGGGTCCGGACACGGGTGGGCTGTAGCCGGGTGGTGCGGAGACAGGGTATGGGTGGGCCGGCGGTCCCGAGACCGGGTACGGCTGGCTGGGGGGCGCGGAGATCGGGGACGGGGTCACCGGCGGTGCGCTGATGGGCTGGGCCGGTGGCCCGCTCACCGGGTACGCCGACCCTGGTTGGCCGACGGTAGGGGAGGGGCTGCCCGATGATGTCGCCTCGGTGCCGGACACGGTGTGCGATTCGCTCGACGTGGTTGGCCGGGCGGCGGCTCGGGCGGCTTCCTCAGCGAGCAGCGGCTCGATCTGCCGTACCTGGATGGTGGGGTTGTCCCAGCGAGGTGCCGGCACCGCCGGTGTCGCCGGCGGAGCGGTCGACGCCGGGGCGGTTGGGGTCGACGTCGCGGGTGGCACGTCGACCACCGGCGGGGTCGCGTGACCGCCCAATCGTTGGCGTGGTGCGACGGTCGGCCCGGACGGCGCTCGGTCTGCTGACCGCTGCTCGGCCGGCGTCGACGGAGATGCCGGCTGAACGGGCATCGCCCGAGGGGCTGGCACCGGTGCCGGGGTGGCGTGGCCGGGCGACGGGGGTGTGGCGGGTGCGCGTACCGCCGGAGGGGTTTGTTGGGATGCGGCCGGCGGTTGCGGCGCCCAGGGGGAGACGGCGGGCGGCGGGCCGTCGGCGGAGGGCCGCATCGCGGCGAGGGTCGCCAGCGACAGGGTCGGGCCGGACAGCGCCGACCGGGCGCCCGGCTCGGTCACCGGGGCGGCCGGGGCAGCATCGGGCGTCGGCGCAGGGTGCTGCTCGCCCGGGGACGGCGGGGGTGGGCCGAGGTAGTCGCGGGCTGCGCGTACCGCCGGGTGGTTCTCCCCGAGCGCGGCGGGCCCGGCGGTGGCGACGCGGGTGTAGTTGCGGCGGGCCTCGTGCCGGTTGCCGAGCTCCTCGGCCACCTCGGCGAGTTCGAAGGCGAGGGCGAGCATCAGCGGGTCGGAGTGCTGCCAGCGCCGCTCACCCGCCGCGAACGCCTCCTCCAACACCCGGCGGGCGGCGAGCGGGTCGTCCCCCTCCCGGTGCAGCCGTGCCAGCAGGTGCGCGGTGTGCAGCACCTCGGGATGGTCGTCACCGTACGGCGGGGGAGCGGCTTCGACGACCTCCGCGAGCAGTTGCCGGGCGGCGCTGAGGTCGCCCGCGGCGCGCAGGGCGAGGGCTCGGTGCTGGGCGGCTGCCAGGGGGGAGGGATGGGACACGTGGCAATGCTGCCGTCACAGGGCCGCCGGACGCTACCCGGACACGCCCCGACGGTGTGTCGGTGCGGCCGTTTTGAGGCGGCTTGAGCAGCGGCGGAAGCTCCAGGGGAGAGGCGCCGGAAGGCGATGTGCATGATCCACGAGTGGCGTGTACAGTAACTCCCCGTGCGGCCCGCTGTGCTGACCACCGGATGAAAGATCATCTGGTCGGCAAGGTAGGCTGAACGTGTAGGTCCGGGTGGCGGAATGGCAGACGCGCTAGCTTGAGGTGCTAGTACCCGTATAGGGTGTGGGGGTTCAAGTCCCCCCTCGGACACGTTATTTCCACACGAACTGTGATGGTTGTTCGTGTTTTGCGTGATCCCCGTCCCGTTGGGCGGGGATTTTTGCTGTCGTGGCGAGGAAGCTCCCCGCCGCGGTGAGCGGGTAGATCGCGGTTTCGGCTTCGATGGTCCACGCGTGGTGGTCACACACAATGATCATGTTGTGGTGCGTAAGTAGGCGGCAAGCTTTTCTGGGTCGGGGCTGCGCAGTGCGGGATGGCGACGGTGTAGCCCGCGGTCGTGTCGGATGCGGTCGAGCAGGTGGTCTTCCCGGATGTAGAGGATCTTCGGTTGGGCGAAGGTCCTGGTGCGGGTGCTCGTGTGTCCGTGTCGGCATCGGTAGCCGGGTCGGCCGTGGACCCAGTGGGAGTCCATGATCCGGCCGCACACGCCGCAGCAGATCACTCCAGCCAACACGTAGCAGCGGTGAACTGGGCCTCGGTCTCCACGGTGGGGCACTCGGCAACCGGGCAGAGTTGGAAGCGGATGTCGCCGGAGGTGACGGAGGTGGGTTCGCCGAAGGCGAGGTTGACGATGTCCCAGTCGTCGGGCACGTCGGCCATCCGCAGGTACCCGGCCCCATTGGCAAAACTGGTGTGCAGGTAGCCGATCAGGGCGTGCTTCGGCAGCCCGGTGGACGGCGGACTGGTGGGCGCCGGTGTCGTGGTGGGCGGCGGGGTAGTCGGCGGTGTCGTGGTGGGGGGTGTCGTGGTGGGGGGTGCGCCACCGGCGCGCGTCGCGCCGTTGAGCGTGCAGTCTGCGGGCGAGCCGGAACCGGTGGCCAAGAAACCGAACGACGCCGACGCGCCGGGGCCAGGGTGCCGTTCCACGAGCGGTTGGTGAAGGTGTGCCTCTGCCCGGCGCTGCTGACCGTGGCGTCCCAGTACGACCCGAGAGTGGTGCCCGTCGGCAGGGTGAAGGCAACCTGCCAGCCGGTGATGGTGCTCGACCCGCCGTTGGTGATGGTGTAGCGGCCCTCCCAGCCGGAGCCCCAGTCGGAGGTCTTGGTGAACGCGGCCGTCGGGCCGGCGGCCAGGGCTGGATAGGCGAAGGTCGGGGTCGCCGCGGCGGCGGAGACCAGGGTCGCGAGGGCCGCCAGGAATGGTGTTCGGAATCTGCGCGCGATCCGGTCCTCCCGAGGGGTGCTCGATCGATGTGTATCGACGGGAGGTTAATTACTAGGTTTGTTAACTGAATATGTCCAGAGGGGCTAGGTAAAGCTGAGCTCATCGGTCCGAACGCGCTTTAGTTCCGAGAAGGCCGGACAGCCGGCGAGCAGGCGGGCGCCGTCGAAGACGCGGAGGGCGTCGTCCCCGCGTGGGATCGAGGAGAGCACGGGGCCGAAGAAGGCCACGTCGTCCACCACGATCGTCGGGGTGCCGAGGTCCTCACCCACGAGCTGCTGCGCGCGGGCGGTGCTCGCCCGCATCCGCTCGTCGACGTCGCTTCGACGAGCGACGTCGGCCAAGCCGGCGGGGAGGCCCGCCTCGTCCAGTGCCGCCGGGATGACGGCGTCGAAGTCCTTGTTGCCCTCGTCGTGGATCCGACGACCGAGCGCCGGGTACAGGCGCGCGAGGGCGGCTGGCCCATGGTGCGCGACGGCTGCCGTGCACACCCGCGCCGGGCCCCAGGCCCGATCGTTGAACGCGCGGTACCAGGGCTCCAGGTCGCGACGCTCGTTGACGACCGCGAGGCTCATCACCTCGAACCGCAGAGTGATGGGTCGCATGCGCGCGACTTCCATGAGCCACCGCGAGGTGATCCAGGCGAACGGACAGGACGGGTCGACGTAGGCCACGACCATGGGGACGGGCGCGTGAGAACGATTTCCTTCCATGGAAGATGAATCTATCTTCCATGGAAGCTATGATGCAAGCGTGAACAAAGACCGGGTTGCCGACATCGTCAGTCAGTGGCATCGCGAACGACCCGACCTCGATCCCACCCCATTGTTGATCATCGGCCGGATCCAGCACCTGGCCGAGGCGCTCGACGCGTCCCTGCGGCCGCCGTTCGCGGCCGCGGGCCTGGGTAACGGCGAGTTCGACATGCTTGCGGCGCTGCGCCGGGAGGGCGAGCCATACATGCTCACGGCGGGTCAGTTGAGTGAACGGATGCTCGTCACCACCGGTGCGGTTACCAAGCGGGTAGACCGGCTCATCGCCCGAGGCCTCGTCTCGCGCTCGGTCTCCGAGGTCGACGCCCGCGGCAGAGTGGTGGGCCTGACCCCGGCCGGACTGACGCTGACCGACCAACTCATCGAGGAGCACCTGGCAAACGAGGCGGCCATCCTTCGGAACCTGACCGACAGCGACCGCAAAACGCTCGAACGACTACTTGCGACGTTGACGCGACACGCGTTGTCGTGAGGAGCCCCAGCCCAGACCGAACAGCAGAGGAGTGACGAACAGGACGACTCACCAAGGCGTGGCTGCCCGGTAGGCCGAGAAGCAGCTATCCCAACGGACCCAGCACCGAATACACCTACCAGGTCCGCAACACCGCGTCGACCACCGTCACCACCAAAACGTTAATGCCCTACGGCACCAACACCTACGCCACCTCCGTCACCCTCTACGACGGGCTCCTGCGCGCCCGCCAGGTCCAGAATTAAGCCCCGTACGGTGGGCGTACACCTACTGACACCGTCTACGACTCCCGCGGACTGCTCGACTGGAGCGCCGGCCCCGTTGAGGCGTGCCAGAGGCGACGTGCTCGGTCGCGAAGCGGCTGGGAGGGTCCGCGGCACGTCAGACAGCTCCGCACTGACGTCGCTCGGGGTGCGCTCCAGCAGTGGCAACAGCCACACGAGCCGGTCCCCGGCCGGGTAGACCACGCCGTCGGCGGCGCCACCGGTCCGCTGTCCGTTGGCGGGCGACTAACTGGGTGACGATCGGTGCAGGCAATCATGAACGCCTACGGACGCCGAAGGACCGTTGCGGCGATTCAACCTCGATGTGACGGCAGGTCGGCGTCAACGGCTGCCGACGTGGCCAGCGCCAGGAAGCTCATGGACCGGTCAGCCACTGTCGAAGTCGGTCGCGATATCGCTCAATGCGATCCGGTTTGGCTCGCCGGTCTTGGTGATGAGGCTGGAGACGTGCCGCTCCACCGTGCGCGGTGACAGGTGTAGTCGCTCGGCTATTTCGCGATTGCTCAGTCGGCCGGTGAGCAGCTGCAGCACCTCCCACTCCCGTACCGTCACGCCCGCCGCCCGCAGCTCGGGTGGGATCTCTGCGGCACCGCGCCGACGTTGGGTGACCCGCGCGCCAGCTTGGCGCAGCAGCGTGCGACACGCCCCGGCGACCGGCGTGACCTTCGCCTGGTGGAAGTAGTTCTCGGCGGCACGCAGCCACTCCACGGGGGTGCCCCAGCCATCGGCGAGCGCCGACTCGGCGACCAGCCGCAGGGCGAGGTGTCGCCCCATCGCGTACAGCGCGCCGACCTCCATGGCCTCGGCCAGGGTGGCGGTCGCGGCGTCGTGCTGACCCGCGCGGCCAAGCAGGACCGCCCGGGCGAAGAGAGCGAACTGTCGGTCCCACCGGAGCTGGCTCGCCGGTGTGCCGACGATCGCCTCGTACGCCGAAAAGCTGACCTCGCCGGCCATCGCCCGCAACAGCAACTGGAGGCCGAGCCGTCCACCGAGGTGGAACACGGTCGGGTTCGTCTCCTCCGCCCGTACCGCCAGGGACAGCTCGTCCAGCGCCCGCGGGCGGTTTTCCTCCAGCAGCGCGCAGAACGTGCCGGCCAGCCCGTGGACCCGCTGTGTGTGCAGGCTTTCGTCACCGCCCCAGCGCCGGAACTCGGCGAGCGCGTCCTGCATCTCCACCCGCCGGCCCTGGTGGGCGGCGAGCACCGCGCTGAGCAGCAGCACGTACTGGGTGGTCTCCATCAGCTTCAGGCGGGTCGTCGCGGTGAGGACCTGGTCGATCAGGTTCTGTGCGGCCGGGTACTCGCCGCGCATGATCAGGTGCAGCGCGATGCTCGCCTCGGCCTGCTGGCGGGCAGTCACCGCCCCGGCTCGCAGCGCTCGTTCCCGGGCTTGTTCCAGCCGGTCCAGTGTGCCGTGTAGCAACGCGTCGTCGTTGCCGAGCCGGATCAGCGCGTGGACCTCCCAGATCGGCAGGCCGTACTCGGCGGCGATGGACCGTGCCTGCTCCAGGCAGCGGGTAGCCTCGGCCGGGTCGCGATGCCGGACGAGCGCACCGAGCAACTGCCAGGCCTGACAGGCCACCACCGGCAGCGGCACGGCGGCGCCGACCGTGGCGGCCCGGCGGGCCAGGGTCTCGGCGACCTCCATCTGGTCCCGCCCTGGCGTGTCCAGGGCCAGGTGTGCGGCGACGACGTCGATCGGGGCTTCGTCCTCCGCCGCGGGGTCCGGGCCGAGCAGCTCACGGGCAATCTCCACCTGGGCGAGCGCGTCGGTCAGCTCCCCGGCCAACACCGCGGTCCAGGCCAGCCGGGTGTGCAGCCTGGCCTGCCGTCGAGCGGGGAGACCGGCCACCTGGTCCGGACTGTTGACCAGCTCCAGTGCCCGCCGTACCAGGCCAGCCTCGCCGAGGGCCTGCAGGAGCGTCTCCAGGGTGTCGGCGCGGGCCTCGGCCGGCCCGTCGGCCTGGAGCTCCCAAGCCCTGTCGAGGAGGGCGACGGCCGAGGTGGCGGCACCCTGCGCGAGGGCCCTCCGGCCAGCTTCGGCAAAGAGCCGACCGGCCAACAGGGCGTCGCCGGTCTCGACGCGCAGGGTGGCGGAGATCTGGCACCACTCACCGGGCAACTCCGGGTGGACCTTCGCGACGGTCTCGGCGACGGTGTGGGCCAACTCCCGCCGGGTGGCCGGCTCGACCAGGGCGAGCAGCGACTCGCGGGTGACGCGGTGCCGGAAGGTGTACCAGTCTGTCAACTGGTCGTCCGGTGCCACCAGCTGGGCGACGATGTCGCCGTGCAGATGGTTGAACAGGTCGCGGTCGCTGAGCCCTGTCGCCGACTGCACCACGGCCACCGAGAAGCGTTGCCCGATCAGGGCGCCGCAGGACAGCAGCTCCCGGGCCTGCGGGCTCAGCTTCTCGATCCGGTGCGCCATGCTTCTGGCGAAGGCGGTGGGCAGCGTGGTGGGCGCCTCTGGAGTGACGAGCCACCCCTGTGGACCGTGCCGGAGCAATCCGTTCTCCACCATCGCCGCGAGGATCTCCTCGATGAGGAACGGGTTGCCGCCGCTGCCGCCCCAGAGCAGCTCGGCCGCGGCCGTGGGCAGCTCATCCGCCGCCACGCCGAGGCATGCCCCAGCCATGGCGCGCAGGTCCTCGGGCCCGAGACCGCCCAACTCGATCACGGTGCACCGGCCGCGGCGGGCTGCTGCCCGAGCGACCTCCAGCGCGGGGGAGTCGTCCGCCCGGAGGACGCCGATCAGCAGGGTGGGCTGCTGGTCGAGGTTGTCGATCAGGTATTCGACCACCATGAGCGTCTCGGCGTCGGCGTCCTGGAGATCGTCCAGGACCATCAGGCACCCGCGGTCCTGGCCGGCGAGACCGGTCAGCCGGAGCACCGCCTCGGCCAGGATCACCACCGATCCGGTCTCCTGGTCGGCGAGAGGGGTGCCCCAGTCGGGCACCAACCGGCCGAGGATCGGCCCGTACGGGCCGAGCGCCGCGATGTCCACAGTGGACGATCGGAGCAGGGAGAGCACCGCCTCGGTGAGCGGGCGCAGCGGCACTCCGGTGCCGAGTGCGCTGGCCCGCCCCCGTAGCAGACTCATTTCGGCGGTGTAGGCGGACTCGGCGGCCGCCGCGGCAAGCCGCGACTTGCCGACGCCAGCCTCTCCGACGATGAAGACCGCGCCCCCGCGCCCGACGCGGGCAGCCTCGATCATGCCGATCAGCACACCGAATTCCGCATCTCGGCCGACCAGGACGCGTGATCGTTGCACGGCGGCAACGATAGCGAGGCACTTCATCGATGACCAGGGTCAGACAGCAGGCGCACCGAGCCTGGCGGGATTATCGTCCGACCGGACTGATCGCCGCGCTGACCGGGTGGTTTCCGCCCAGGGTCACAGAGCGAAGGTGGGGCAGCAGGTGGTGAGCGGGGCGGCGGCGTCGACGGTTCCGGCGTCGCCAGCGACCAGGTGTCCCACCAGGAGGCCCACCGGGATGGCCAGACCGGCCAGGGCCGCCGTACGCAGGCCGAAGGCCACCATCGGGCTGACCTTTGGCTCCCCGGCGGGGTTCGGGTCCTCAAAGTGGGCGGTCTCGACGTGGGCGGTATCGACGTGGGTGACGTCGGCGGTGAGCTGTTGAGACATCATTGTTCTTCTCTCCTCGTGGTGAACGGGTTGGTGAGCGACAGCCAGTCGGGTCCGGTTGGCTGTGGGGTGGGTTCCAGGAGCAACGCGGACGGAATCCGTGCGGCCAGGGCGGAGCGCAGCAGTCCGTAGCCGATGCCGGCGAGGCCGGTCAGCAGTCCCGGTGTGAGCACTCCGTCGGGTGTGCCGCAGTAGCGCGTCTGCCATTGCAGGGAGTTGAGGAGCAGGGTGGTCCGCTGCCGTAGCGCGGCGGCGGCCGCAGGGTCAGCCGGCCCCGCGGCCAGCACGGTCAGCGCCTCACCGATACCGGACTCGCCGTGGCAGATACTCAGGTCGCGGGACAGCGGCCGATCGGCCAAGCGCCGGACGAGGTGAGCCAGCGCGTCCGGGTCTGTGGTGGGCGAGGTGCCCGCGTCGTGTCGACCGGCGAGGGCGAGTGCCAGGCCGGCGGTGCCGGTACACCACCCGGACGAGCTGGTCGGGGTCTGCCGGGCGTGCCGCAGGGCTTTGTCTGCCGCGTCCGCATGCTGCGGTGAGCCGCCGCCGACGTCGACGAACCGTTGCAGGGCGTACGCGATGCCGGCCGTGCCATCGGCGAAGCCAGCCGGACTGGCGGGGTGATCGAACGCGGTCGCACCGGCCAGCTGGTCGGCGCAGGTCCGGGCCAGCGCCGCCGCCCGATCGAGACCCAGCTCGGCGTGGATCGATGTCATCGCGGCCAGGCAGCCGGCCCTGCCGGTGGCCCAGTCGTCGGTGGCGGGGCCTGCGACGGCGACCTCGGCGAGTTCGACAGCCGTGTCGACCCACCGACCGATCTCCGGGTCGTCGAGCAGCACGGCCAGCCGAGCCAGCCCGTAGGCCAGTCCGCCGAGGCCGTGCAGCCCGCCACAGCCGATCGCCGTGACCAGCTCCGGGCGATCCGCGAGTAGGCGCAGTAGCCCCGGGGTCGCGGCGACCGCCCGGCGGGCCACGTCGCCGTAGCGGGCCACGCCGCTGATGTGAGCGAGCTGGCCGAGGAAGAGCGCCACGCCGAGGTACCCGTTGGCCAGGCCGGCGCCCATCGGGAGCAGCAGCCACTGCCGGTTGTCGACCAGCTCCAGGCCGAGCCAGTTCACGCGGTCCCGGCCTGGTGCGCCCCGGGCCACGATCTGGTCGGCGATCGCGCAGGCTGCCGAGACCAGCCGTTCGGGTGGGGCGGCGGTTCCGTGCGACGCACCTTCCATTGGCGCCGTGTCGCCATGGGCGCCGACCGGCCGGCGGGTGGCCAGGCTGGCCATGATGACCCATTCCTGGTCCTGCCGGTCGGCCTCGCCGAGCCCGGCGATCCGGTCCAGTGCCGCGTCGACGCCGCTGCGGTACAGCGGCACCGCGGTCGGCTCCCCGTCGGCTGCCAGCTGGGGGCTGTCGGCCCGGGCGTGGAAGTACGGCACGTCGCCGCGCCACAGGGCCGCGATCTCGTGGCGGGCGAACATTGGGTCGCCGGGCAGTGTGGTCCGGCCGCAGAGCCGCCCGAGGAACCGGTCCCGGTCCAGACCGTCGCGCAGCAGGCTCGGATGGGTGGCCTCGTCGAGCAGCGTCCGGTAGGCCCAGGTGGGCCGCACGACGAGTCGCACCGTCATGGCCGACGACGCCTTGATCAGCTGGGCGAAGTCCCCGCGATGGGCCTCGATTGCTTCGTAGCCGAGCCGGAAACCCGCCAGCATCGCCGCCTCGTGGTCCTCCGGATCGATCACCCGGTCGCCGAGCCGGGGCCGGTTCGAGGCACCGTCGAAGGTGGACGCGCGACGTACCAGGCGCATCTGGTCTGTGCCCGGGTCCGCCCAGTCGATCCGACTGACCGGGCTCTGCCGGCCCTCGTCGCCGCCGGCGCCGGACAGGTCCATGATGCCCTGCTCACCGACGACGATCAGCGGCAGCAACGCGGTTCGGTGCACCGAGGCGGCGAGCAGGTCGGCGGCTGGATCGCCGCTCTCGGATGCCGGTCGCCAACTGGGGCTGAACAACGTCTCGGCGTCGATGGCCACGGGGTCCTCGCCGCTGGCGATCACGTTCTCGTAGTGCAGATCGGTGGTGTTGAGCGCGTGGGCGAGCGCCAGCAGCGCACCCTGTCGTCGATAGAAGCGGTCCGCGCCGTCCGGGTCGGCCAGCGGTGCCGCGGTCACGAACTCGGTCCAGCCGTACTCCGGACGGACCAGGCAGGCGGCCGCCCGCATGCCGACGCTGGGCACCATCCGGTTCATCCAGCCGACAAAGGCCGCCAGCCGGTCGTCGTAGGTGAGATCCCGGGGCTTGTAGACCAACCGCCGGCCGTCGGCGAACCGGGCCACGGTGGTGGTCCGGCCGGCCCGGTGCGGGTCACCCCGCCTGTCGTCGACGGCCACCAGTGGGCCGGGGTCCACGCCGCCCAGGAGGTTGTCGACCAGGCAATCCCGGTCAGCGGTGTACCGGGCGAGCAGCTCCAGCATCGCGTCGGTGGCGTGCGCGGTGGCCTGCCCGAGCAGCCTGGCCAGGACCGGAAGATCGGTGAACAGCGCAGCCAGCCCTGCCGGGGTGGCAAGCTGGCGGACGAAGCCGATGAATCGGGCGCGACTGTCGGCACCCTGGAGGAGGCCGGCGATCCTGCGGCGGTGCAGCTCCTCGACGAAGGTACGGGCGGCCAGCGCGGCCAGACGCCGTTCCAGGGTGGCCCCCAACGCGGCGTCCAGCGCGCCCAGGTCGACCTGGGCGTCGGCCACCGGGCCGGAGCCCCGGCGGAAGCGAGCCCTCGCCTCGTCGACCAACGGGCGCAACGGTAGGGCGAACGCCGCCCTCCAGTCCGCTGGGACCGGCACCGACGGAGGCGGTGCGGCGGCGTGCACCGCGGACTCGATCAGGACCGCCCAGGGCGGTGGGTCGACTCGCGCGGCGAGGTGCTCGTCGTCCTCGGCGAGGAAGGTGAGCAACCGGTCCTCGTCGACGCCCAGCTCGCCCAGCCGGACGTCCAGCTCCGGCCCACGGTCGGCCCGCCACAGATCCAGCCGCGACCGTGCGTGCCCGAACCGCTCGCTGTCCACCGGGTCGGTGCCGCCGCCGGCGGTCACCCGCTCGTGCAGCGCCAGGCCCCGCGCCCACCAGCCCCGGCGGAGTCGGGGCGACTCGGCCGGAGCGAGGCTGGGTGGGCCGTCGACGTCTGTGGTGTTCATCGAGTTGAGGGTGCCAAGCGACGACGGGTATCTCATGCGTGGGATCCACCCAAATTCTTGTCGGTCCGGCTGGTCGCCGCAGTTCGCGCACTGTCCGGTGCGGTCCGGACGACTGTCGGTGATGACCGCCCGGAGGGAGCCGGTGTCGGTGGGGTGGCGACAACACGCGGGTGCGGACGACGGAACTTGGGTGGCGGGCACAGATGTGTCGATGCGCGGCGGTGGTCGACTCTCCGACTGTTTGTTGGGCTGACCCGATCGGAGCGACTGTGGAGTTTCGCGTACTGGGGCCGGTGAGCGCCTGGCGCGACGGCGGCGAGGTCCCGCTGGACGGCGCCAAGCAGCGCACCGTCCTGGCCGTCCTGTTGCTCGCCCGAGGGCGAACAGTCTCCGACACGCGTCTCTGCCAGCTGCTGTGGGACGAGAAGCCGCCGGCGACATTCGCCGCCCAGCTCTACAACTACGTCTCCCGGCTGCGGAAGTATCTCGGCGACGAGGTGGAGATCGTCCGGCAGTGGTCCGGGTACCTGCTGCGGATGCGCGACAGCCGACTCGACATCGAGGAGTTCGAACGGCTGGCCGGACTGGGTCGGGACGCACTGCGCTCCGGCCGGCACGAGGAGGCCGCGCGGGACCTGCACGAGGCGCTCGCGTTGTGGAGCGGAGCGACGCTCAGCAACGTCACCGACCACCTCATCGAGGCGGAGTCGCCCCGGATGGCCGAGGTGCGGATGGCGGCCCTGGAGGATCGCATCACGGCCGACCTGATGCTGGGCCGACAGGCCGACCTGGTGGTGGAGCTGAGCGATCTGGTCGCCGCGCAGCCGCTGCACGAGTTGCTGCGCAGCCATCTGATCACGGCGCTGCTGCGATGCGACCGCCAGGCCGACGCACTGGCCGTCTACCACCAGGGCCGGCGGGTCCTCGCCGACGAGTTGGGTGCCGATCCGGGCCTGGCCCTCGCCGAGGCGTACCAGACGGTGCTGGCCGGCCCCGGGACGCCCGACGCCGCTGTCGCACCGCGGCAGGGACCGGGCTGGCGCGACGTCCGACCGGCGATGCTGCCGCCCGGGGCGCAGGACTTCTGCGGCCGGAAGCAGGAGCTGCGGGCGCTGGCCGGGCTGCTCGCCGAGACGTCGCCGTCCGCTCCGCAACGGACGTTGCTGACCGGGATGGCCGGCGTCGGCAAGTCGGCGCTGGCGCTGCGGGCCGCGCACCTGTCCAGCAGCGACTTCCCGGACGGGCAGCTCTACGCCGACCTCGGCGGCACCCGGGGCAACGCCATCGACCCGGGCGACGTGCTGGGCTGGTTCCTCCGGAGCCTCGGCAATGCCGAGGAGGCCATCCCGAGGCGCCTCGACGAACGCGAGTGCCTCTACCGCAGCCAGTTGGCCGGCCGGCGGGTCCTGGTGGTACTCGACAACTCTGCCAGCTATTCGCAGGTCCGCCCGCTGTTGCCCGGTGACCCGTCCTGTCGGGTGATCCTGACCTGTCGTGGCCGCCTCTCCGAGTTGCCCGGTGTCACCCGCGTCGAGGTGGGCATCCTCGACCCGGCGCAGGCGCTGGAGCTGTTCGCCACGATCGTCGGCTCGCCGCGGGTGGCCGCCGAGCTCGGTGCCGCACACCGGATCGTGCAGCTGTGTGGGCGGCTCTCGATCGGCATCCGGGTGGCTGCGGCGCGACTCATCGCTCGGCCGCACTGGTCGCTGCGCTACCTCGCGCAGCGGCTGGCCGACGAACGGTTCCGTCTCAACGAACTACGGCTGGGGACGCTGGACGTGCGGGCCCGCATCGAGGGCAGCTACCAGGAGCTGGAGGTCGAGAGCCAGGTCGCGCTGCGCCGGCTGGCACTGCTGAACACTGCGGACTTCCCGATCGGCGCCGCCGCCCGGGTGCTCGGCGTGACGCCCCGGGTGGGGGAGGAGGTGGCCGAGAGCCTGGTCGACGCACGGCTGCTGGAGATCGCGGGCTCGGACGGTGGGCGGCGGCAGCGACACCGCTTCCACGACCTGGTGCGGGTCTTCGCGCGGGAGAAGGCCGACCCGGTGGACCACCGCGTGGTGACCGCCCGATCGGCGTTGCCGGCATAGCCGCGCCTGCGGACCCCCCGGCGTTTCCGCCGTGCTCCCGCGCCTATGGAGAAGATATAGCCGGTGCCAGCACGGTCAGGGCGTGACCATCCTGATCCCGCCCGAGTGCGCGACCAACGCGCGGATCGACCTCGACCACGCCAGCGGGGACGAGATCATCGGTCGAGTTCGACCCGACCGGGACGACCTGGTCTTCGTCGGGCACTATCCCGGCTTCCCCCTGCTGCCAGGTGTCTACATCGTCGAGTACGTGCACCGCGCCGTCCTCGCGGCGACGCCGTCGGAGATCCTCGCCGAGCTGGTGTCCTGCCGGTTCCTCCGAACGATCGATCTCGACGACGAGCTGGTCATCACCGTCCGGCGCGAGGGCGGGCTACGCCGGGGCACGGTCGCCGTGTCCGGTGTACCGGCCGCCGAGGTGGTGTTGCGTTATCAGGAAGGAAAACCTTGATGCTCGACCGCGACGACATTCGACGGCTCATCCCGCACCGACCGCCGATGCTCCTGGTGGACGGAGTCAGCGAACTGGTACCCCGGAGTCGGCTGGTGGGCAGTTACACGGTGACCGGGACCCGGCCGCTGCCTGCTGTGCTGCTGTTGGAGTCGTGGGGCCAGGCGGCATTGGTGCTGATCAGGCACGACCGGCCGATGGCCACCGTACTGACCGACGGAGTGCCGATCGCGGGTGCATTCGAGGGGATCCGCTTCGGCCGGCCGGTGCTGCCCGGTGAGACGGTCGAGCACCGGGTCGAGCTGATCCGGCTGATCGCCGACACGGGTTTCGTGCGGGGCGAGAGCGTGGTCGGTACCGAGGTGGTCATGCAGGTCGGTCGTCTGGTCGGCGCGGTACGCCCGGCCGCTGCGCTTCGCCCCGCCGTCCCGGCCGGGGT
Source organism: Micromonospora sp. NPDC049089 (assembly GCF_040648775.1). Lineage (NCBI taxonomy): Bacteria > Bacillati > Actinomycetota > Actinomycetes > Micromonosporales > Micromonosporaceae > Micromonospora > Micromonospora sp. NPDC049089. Next base: position 23,051 of record NZ_JBEZEH010000019.1, on the reverse strand, counting down.
CTCCGACGTCAAGGAGTCGACATGAGTGACATTCGACGACCGGTCGCCCTCGTCAGTGGCGGATCCCGAGGGATCGGTCGGGCCGTGGTCCGGCAGCTCGCCGCAGACGGGTACGACGTGGCTTTCTGTTATCAGAGCAACCGGGTGGCCGCCGAGAAGGTGGCCGCAGAGGCGCTGGAGACCGGTGTCCGGGTGCTGGCCCGGCAGGTGGACGTCGCCGATGCCGCGCAGGTGCGCGACTTCGTCACGGGGGCGGAGCAGGACCTGGGCGAGATCGCGGCACTGGTGACCGTCGCCGGGATCATCCGTGACCGGCCGTTGGCGATGATGGCCGACGAGGACTGGCAGTCGGTGATCGACGTCAACCTCGGGGGTGTCCACAACGTGTGCCGGGCGGCGATCCGCCGGATGATGCGGCGTCGTGGTGGCGCCATCGTCACGGTGTCCTCGGTGGCCGGCATCACCGGCAGCCCGGGCCAGACCAACTACTCGGCCTCGAAGGCCGGCATCATCGGCTTCACGAAGGCGCTGTCGAAGGAGGTCGGCTCGTACGGGATCCGGGTCAACGCCGTGGCCCCGGGCTTCATCGAGACCGACATGCTGAACGACCTGCCGGCCGGCCTGGCCGTGGGCGTCCAGCAGCGGACCGCCCTCGGCCGGCTGGGCCAGGCGGAGGAGATCGCCCCGGTGGTGGCGTTTTTGCTGTCGGAGCGGGCCTCCTACCTGACCGGGCAGGTCGTCACAGTTGACGGTGGTCTGACGTTCTGACCCGCTGCGCCGCGAGCCGGGTCCGCATGGCCTCCAGGCGGACCTGGCTCGCCTGCGTCCGGGCCCGACGCGCCGTGATCCGGGGATAGGCCGTGCCGAGCAGCCGGGTGAGCAGGTCGACCCGTCGCGCGTCCGCCCCGACGATGATCTTCACCCGGTTGCGCCGGACCCCGCGCAGGATGAGCCGTGCGGCCTGCTCGGCCGAGGTCGTCGCCTCGCGGGCGAAGCGCTCCCGGATCCCGCCGTAGCCGAGCCCCTTCGCGGCCCGGGCGTTGCTGAAGATTTCGGTCCGCACCTTGCCCGGGTAGACGCAGCTGACCTTCACCGGCACGTCACCGACCCGCATCTCCTGCAACACCGCCTCGGTGAAACCCCGGACGGCGAACTTGGCCGCGTTGTACGCGCTCTGCGCAGGTGCCGCGGTCAACCCGTACATGCTGGAGATGTTCACCAGGTGGCCCTGCGAGGCGACGAGTAGCGGCAGAAAAGCCCGGGTGCCGTGCACCACGCCCCAGAAGTCGACGTCCAGCACCCACCGCATGTCGTCCCACTCGGCCTCGGTGATCGAGGCCAGCAGAGTCACCCCGGCATTGTTGATCACCAGGTCGGCGCCGCCGAAGTCGGCGCGTACCTCCTTGGCGTGGGCCTGCACCGCCAGCCGGTCGGTGACGTCCAACCGGTAGGTGCGGACCTCGGCTCCCCGCTCGGCGCAGCTCGCCGCGGTCTGCGCCAGGCCCTCCTCTGCCGCGTCGGAGAGGGCCAACCGGGCGCCCTGGGCGGCCAGTTCGACCGCCAGTGCCCGGCCGATGCCCGAACCGGCTCCGGTGACGACCGCGACCTTTGTTCGGAACTCCTCCATGCGCGCTCCCTCGGAATGGGCGTGCCCGCCAGCGGCGACACACGTCCGCCGAACGGTCCGGTGCCGGGCTATCTCTTTTCCATACCGGGCGCGATGTAGAGAAGTTATGAGAGCTCCGCCGAACACTGCCTCCGGACGGTGCCACCAGGACGCCGACCAGGCGTGGTGCGGAGGAGGCGATGGCACAGATGACAGGTGCGGCAATCACCGGGCTGGGGGCGTACCGGCCGAGCAGGCTGATCACCAACGAGGAGATCGCCGAGGAAGCCGGGGTGACTCCGGAGTGGATCGAGGAGCGGACCGGCATCCGGTCGCGCTACCGGTCCGGGCCGGAGGAATCCGTGACAATGATGGCCGCCGAGGCAGGCGGGAAGGCGTTGGCCATGGCGAACGTCGACCCGGCCGACGTGGACCTGGTCATCCTCGCCTCGGCGACGAAGAAGGACCGCATCCCGGGCGGGGCGCCCGAGGTGGCCAGCCGTATCGGCATCACCGCCACCGGCGCGTTCGACCTGAACGCTGCCTGCGCCGGCTTCGCCTACTCGATCGGCATCGCGGCCAACGAGATCCGGATGGGCAGCGCCCGCAACGTGCTGGTCGTCGGAGCGGAACAACTGAGCAGGTTCATCGACCCGGAGGACCCGGCGACGTACGTCATCTTCGGTGACGGTGCGGGTGCCGCGGTGGTCTCTCCCGCGGAGGTCGACGGCATCAGCCCGACAGTGTGGGGCAGCGACGGCGCGCGGTCCGACATCCTCGGCACCAAGTGGGACGCCAACGGCCGCGAGTTCGCCAAGATGGACGGCCCCCTGGTCTACCGGTGGTCGACCAAGAACGTGCCGAGGGTGGCCCGCAAGGTGTGCGCCCTGGCCGGTGTCGAGCTCTCGGACATCGACTGGTTCGTGCCGCACCAGGCGAACCTCCGCATCGTCGACCAGTTGGCCGAGATCCTCCAGATCCCGGACGAGAAGGTCGCCAAGGACATCATCGACACCGGCAACACCTCAGCCGCGTCGGTGCCGCTGGCGCTCAGCCGTCTGTACGAGAGCGGTCAGACCACCCCCGGCGACCGCGTGATGCTGCTGGGCTTCGGGGCGGGACTGGCCTACGCCGGTCAGCTCATCCGGATGCCCTGACCACTCCGATCACGACCCCTTCCTTCGAAAGGACAAGCACCATGACGCTGACCGTGAACCAGGTGTCCCTCGACGTCGTATCGCTCACCCGCAAGCTGATGACCGAAAACGTCGACCGGGAGATCAACGTCGGCGACACCTTCGTCGAGCTCGGTCTGGACAGCCTCAAGCTCGTCGACCTGCTCGCCGCCGTGGAGACCCACTTTGACATCGAGGTGCCGGACGAGATGGTCGGCAGCTTCGCCAAGGTCCAGGATCTCAGCGACTTCGTCCTCTCCGCCCGGTCTGAGGTGTGACCGAAAACGTCCGGGAGTTGTCGGTAGGGCAGCGGGCGCTGTGGCTGGTCCACCGGCTGGCCCCGGACAGCCCGGCCAGCAACGTGGTCCACGGGCTGCACGTCGAACCCCTGCTCGACCCGGACGTGGTACGCCGGGCGGTGGCGGCGGTGCGATCGCGCCACGACCTGCTCCGGTCCCGGTTCGTGCAGACCGAGCAGGGGCCGGTGCGGGTCGTCGATCCCGACCTCGGGTGCGAGGTCGAGGTCCACGATGTTCCCGACCTGGACGACGACGGGCTGTTGCGCCGCTGCCAGGAGTTCGGCGACCGGCCGCTCCGGCTCGAGCGGGACGGTCCGATGCGGGTGGCGCTGCTGCGGCGGCGTACCGACTGCGTGCTGGCGGTGGTCATCCACCACATCGCCACCGACTTCCACTCGCAGCGGATCGTCTGGCAGGAGTTGGACGCCGCGTACGGCGCGTTGCAGGCCTGGCGGCCGGTGGAGTTGCCGCTGGTCTCCGGCAGCTACGACGACTTCCTGGCCCGAGAGCGGGCGGCGCTGGCCGGCGAGCGCGGCGAGCGGCTGCGCGCGTACTGGGATCGGGTCTGCGACGGTGCCACGGCGGCCACGCTTCCGACCGACCGGCCTCGTCCGCCGGTGCGTTCGTTCCGTGGCGGCGCGTTCAGCCAGGAACTCCCGGACGACCTCGCCGCCCGGCTGCGGGAGACCGCGGCGGCGGCCGGGGTGACGTCGTACGCGGTCGTGCTCGCCGCGTTCCAGGCGACGATGTACCGCTACACCGGTCTGGGGGAGTTCACCGTCGGTTGTCCGGCGTCGCTGCGCCGGGGACGGGCGCTGCGCGGGGTGGTCGGCATGTTGATCAACACGATCGCGTTGCGGGGTTCGTTCGACGCGAACACCACGTTCGCCACGGCGATCACCGCGGCCGGCCGACAGTTGACCGACGCCGTGGCCCACGCCGCCTACCCGTTCCCGCTGCTCCGATCGGGCCGACGTAACCAGGATCCGCCGGTGCGGGTGACCGTCACCCTGCTGGCTCACCAGCACGGCGACAACTACACAAGCCAGCGGCACGCGTTCGCCGGGCACCAGATCCGGCTGCTGGACATCCCGTACGACGAGGGCCAGTTCGACCTGTCGACGACCCTCACCCAGTACCAGGACGGCCGGCTCCAGGCGGAGTTCGGTTACGACACCGACCTGTTCGACGAGGCGACCGTGCAGCGGCTGGCCGGGCACTTCCTCCAGATGCTGCGGGTTGCCTGCACGACGCCGGAGACGGTGGTGTCCCAGGCGCCGATGGTCGACCAGGCGGAACTGCGCGAACTCCTGGCGCTCGGCACCTCATAGACCGGCGCGGCGTTGCCCCGTGGCGCCTCTGGTGCCACCGGGACGGTGTGCCCGCCGTACGGGCCGGGTCCGGCCGGCGCGACCCCCGTCGCCGGCCGGGTCCAGGCCCGGCGCTGACCGCCCGAGCACCGGTATAGGGCCGGTATAGCGCCGATTGACAACGTCGTGGCGTTGGTAGATCACTTGTGGAGGGAGGAACGGTGCGCGAGGGTATCCTCTCGACGGTCGGAAACACACCGCTGGTACAGCTGGTCCGGTTGTTTCCGGAGTTTCCCTCCCGATTGTTCGTGAAGCTCGAACGGTTCAATCCCGGCGGCAGCATCAAGGACCGCACCGCGCTGAGCATGCTGCGCGCCAAGGTCGAATCCGGGGAGCTGGTGCCCGGCCAATCGGTGGTCGTCGAGTCCAGCTCGGGCAATCTGGCCATCGGCCTCGCGCAGTTCTGCGCGTATTACGCGATCCGGTTCATCTGCGTGGTCGACCCGAAGACCACCCGGCAGAACCTCGCGATCCTGACCGCGTACCACGCGGAGATCGAGATGGTCGAGCACCCCGACCCGGTCACCGGCGAATACCTGCCGGCCCGGCAGCGCCGCGTCCGCGAGCTGTGCGACCAGGTCCCGTACGCCTACCGCCCCGACCAGTACGCCAACCCGCTCAACGCCGCGGCGCAACGGCAGACGATGGCCGAGATCGTGACCGCGCTCGACGGGCAGATCGACTATCTGTTCTGTTCCACCGGCACCTGCGGGACGCTGGTCGGCTGCGTCGGCTACCTGCGCGAGCAGGGGCTGTCCACGCGGGTGGTGGCGGTGGACGCGGTCGGCAGTGCCATCTTCGGCGACGAGCCGGCGGTCCGGTTGATCCCCGGGCACGGCGCCTCGATCGTGCCGCCCCTGGCCGCCGATGCCACACCCGACGAGATCATGCACGTCTCCGACCTGGACTGCGTGGTCGGTTGCCGGCTGCTGCTGCACCGGGAGGCCATCCTCGCCGGCGGGTCGTCCGGCGCCACCGTGGCCGCGCTACGCCGACGGATGGCGGACATCCCGGCTGGTGCCACGGCCGTGCTGATCCTGCCCGACAACGGCGACCGCTACCTCGACACCATCTATTCGGATCTATGGGTTTCCCAGCATTTCGGGGAGATCACCCACCTGTGGAAGGACGCCACGTGCTGATCATCGGTCGGGCTGTGGTGCGGGACATCCTCGACGGCGACGACGCCCGGGTGGTGGATCTGATCCGCCACGCGTACCTGCTGCACGAGCAGGGCCGCACGAGCCTGCCGCACTCGGTCTTCCTGCGCTTCCCGCAGCAACCCCGCGACCGCATCATCGGCCTGCCCGCCTACCTCGGCACCGACCCACCGGTGAGCGGGATCAAGTGGATCTCCTCCTTCCCCGGCAACCTGGCCATGGGCCTGGAACGGGCCAGCGCGGCGATCCTGCTGAACTCGATGCGTACCGGCCACCCGGTGGCCCTGGTCGAGGGTTCGGTCATCTCGGCCCGACGTACCGCGGCGAGCGCCGTGCTCGCGGCCGGCCTGCTCACCGCGGACCGCCGCCCCGACGGCCTGGCCCTGATCGGCTGCGGGCTGATCAACCAGCAGGTGCTGCGGTTCGTGGCGGGCACTCTCGCCGCGCCGCCGGCGCTGACGGTATTCGACACCGACCGGCGCCGGGCCGAGGCGTTCGCCGAGACCGCCCGAACCCTGCTGCCGGGAATGCCGACGACGCTGGCCGGGACCGCCGAGGAGGCGATGGCCGCGCACCGGCTGGTCTCGATCGCCACCACCGCCACCGAGCCCCACCTCGACCTGGCCGCCTGCCGGCCCGGCGCGGTGGTGCTGCACCTGTCCCTGCGCGACCTGCTCCCCGAAGGGCTGCTGGCCGCGCGCAACGTGGTCGACGACGCCGATCACGCCTGCCGTGAGGGCACCTCGTTGCAGTTGGCCGAGCAGCTCACCGGTGGCCGGGACTTCATTCACGCCACCATCGGCGCGCTGGCCGGCGGCGAGGTGCGACTGCCCGCCGACGACGTGCCAGTGGTGGTGTCCCCGTTCGGCTTGGGCGTGCTGGACCTCGTGCTCGCCGAGCACGTCCGCGCCACCGCCGACCAGCGACGCCTGGGCGTACGCGTTGACGACTTCCTACCCGTGGGGGACGCCACCGGGGCGTTCGCCGGGTCTCTCTGAAGGAGTGGCAATGACCGACAACCGCAGCTACCGCGTGGTGCTCAACGACGAGGAGCAGTACTCAGTCTGGTGGACCGACCGGGACCTGCCCGCCGGCTGGCGTGCCGAGGGCACCGAGGGCAGCCGCGACGAATGCCTGGCCCGGATCGACGAGATCTGGACCGACATGCGGCCGCTGAGCCTGCGCCAGCGCATGGAGTCCCAGACCACGGCCTGACCAACTGATCCGATCCCACGCCCGCGCCCGGTCCCCCGGAGGAGCACCATGAGTATCGTTCCGCCAGCGGCGCCCGCAGCCGCAGCCGCCACCCAGGGGGCAGGCACCCTGGCCGAGTTGATCGCCCGGCAGGCCGCGCTGACCCCCAGCGCCATCGCGGTAAGCGGCGAGTCCGAGCGGTTGGACTACGCCGGACTGGACCGGCGGGCCAATCAACTCGGTCGGTACCTGGCCGAGCTGGGCGTCGGCCCGGAATCGCTTGTCGCGGTCAACCTGGACCGCGGCGTCGACCTCGTGGTCGCGCTGCTGGGAGTGTGGCGCGCCGGTGCCGCGTACCTGCCGCTGGACCCGACCCACCCCGCCGAGCGGCGGCGGTGGCTTCTCGCCGACAGCGGGGCCGGAGTGCTGCTCACCCGCGACGCGTTGCGCGACGAGGCGACGCCCGGCCAGGTCGTCTGCCTGGACGCCGACCGGGCGCGGATCGCGGCCTGCCCGGACACCCCGGCGGTGCCGTCACCCGACCCGGACTCGCTAGCGTACGCCATCTACACCTCCGGGTCCACCGGCGAACCCAAGGGAGTGCTGATCACCCATCGCGGTATCGGCAACCGGGTGACCTGGACGATCCGGGAGCACGGCCTGGGCCCCGGCGACCGGGTGTTGCAGAAGACCTCGGTCAGTTTCGACGCGGCGGGCTGGGAGTTCTTCGCCCCGCTGGCCAGTGGCGGCACCGTGGTGCTCGCCCCGGATGGGGCACACCGGGATCCCGCCGCCCTCGTCGCGGCGGTCGTCCGGCACGGGATCACCGTCCTGCAGGGAGTGCCGTCGGTATTCGGTCGGCTGGTCGACCAGCCCGGTTGGGCCGACTGCACCAGCCTGCGGCTGATCTTCTCGGCGGGTGAGCCGTTGTACGCCGACCTGTGCCGGCGGCTGATGGTCACGCCCGAGGTGCGGGTGTGGAACACCTACGGCCCCACCGAGTGCGCCATCGACGTGACCGCCCACCCGGTGGACCCGGCCCAGCCGGCCGGGCCGGTGCCGATCGGGCGCCCGCTGCCCGGCGTCCGCGTCCAGGTCCTCGACGCCGACCGTCGGCCGGTGCCGGTGGGTGTGGTCGGCGAGCTCTACATCGGTGGGGCCAACCTGGGCCGGGGCTATCTGCACCGGCCGGACCTGACCGCCGAACGGTTCGTGCCCGACGAGTACGGGCCGCCCGGCGAGCGCCTCTACCGCACCGGCGACCAGGTCCGGTGGCGCGCCGACCGGAGCCTGGAGTTCGTCGGTCGGACCGATCACCAACTCAAGGTCAACGGGGTACGGATTGAGCCGGCCGAGGTGGAGGCGGTGCTCGCCGCGCACCCGGACGTCCAGTCGGCGGTGGTGGTGGGGCACACCGACCCGGCCGGTCGCCGGCAGCTCGCCGCGTACGTCGCCGGTCGCCGGTCACTAGACCCGGCGGCCCTGCGCGCGTTCTGCGTCGGTCGACTGCCCGAGGCGCTCGTGCCGGCCGTGTTCCAGCCGGTGGCGGAGTTCCCGCTCACCGCCAGCGGCAAGATCGACCGGTCCGCCCTGCCGGCGATCGACCCTCTCGACCGCCCGGCGCTCCGGTCGCCGCGGACCGCCGCCGAACAGACTGTCGCGGCCATCTGGCGGGACCTGCTCGGCGTCGACGAGGTCGGCGTCGACGACGACTTCTACCAGCTCGGCGGCTCCTCACTGGTGACGCTGGCGCTGGAGAGCCGGCTCAGCGGGGCGGGCGGCGCGGTGACGCTGCGCGACCTGCTCACCCACACCACCGTGGCCGCACAGGCCCGGCTGGTGGAGGCGGCCACCCCGGCGGCTCCACCGGTGCTGCCCGTGGGACGTGACCGGCCGCTGCCGCTCTCCGCCGCCCAGCACCGGCTCTGGATGCTCGACCAGCTCGACCCGCGCAGCAAGGAGTGGGTCGTCCCCGTGCACGTACGGCTGCCCGCCGCCATCCACCCCGACCACGTCCGGGTGGCCCTGCACGCGCTCGAGGCACGGCACGAGCCGTTGCGCACCCGCTACCTGGTCGTCGACGGCGTGGCCCGCCAGCAGGTCGTACCGCCGGGAGATGTCGACCTGGAGGTGCGCGACGTCAGCCACGGCGGGTTGGCCGAACTGATCACCGACCAGCTCGGCCGGGGTTTCGACCTGCACACCGGTCCGCTGTGGCGGGCCGGGCTCGCCGTCGCCGCCGGCCGGGATCACCTGCTGGTGCTGGCCGTGCACCACATCGCATCCGACGCCGGCAGCGCCGACGTCCTCGAACGGGACCTGCGGGAGCTGTGCGACGCCGCCGCGCAGGGACGGCCGGCCGACCTGGCAAAGCTGCGGGTGCAGTACGCCGACTACGCGGTCTGGCAGCAGCGGCACCTCACCGACGAGGTCGTCGGGCGGGAGCTGGCGTACTGGCGGGAGACGCTGGCCGGGATGCCCCAGCTGGAGTTGCCGCTGGACCGTCCGCGTCCGGCCCGGCGGGACGCGCAGGGCAGGATGCTCGGCTTCACCGTCGACGCGGAGGTCGCGGGCGCCCTGACCGAGGTGGGCCGGCGCTGCGCTGCCAGCCCGTTCATGACCCTGCTCACCGGCTTCGCCACGCTACTCGCCCGCTGTACCGGGCAGTGGGACGTGCCGATCGGCACCCCCACCTCCGGGCACCGGCCCACCGAGCTGGACCAGGCGGCCGGGATCTTCCTCAACCCGGTGGTGCTGCGCTGCACCCTGGACCCGGCGTCCGGCTTCACTCAGGCGGTCAGGCGAGTCCGCGACCGTACCGTCGCTGCCCTGGCCCACCAGGACCTGCCCTTCGACCGCGTGGTGTACGACCTGGTCGGCGAGCGGGACCTGTCCCGCACCCCCCTCTACCAGGTGGCGCTGAACTACCAGGCGGGCGGGATCACCGGCCGGGTGGCCGACGACCCGATCACGATCGAGGCGCTGCGGCAAGCGTCCACAGTGGCCAAGACCGACCTGACCGTGCACCTGTGGCCGCAACCGGACGGTTCCCTCGCCGGCGCCGTGGAGTACGCCACCGCGCTGTTCGACGACGCGACCGTGCGACGACTGGCCGACCACTTCGTCCGGCTGCTGCGCGCCGCCGCCGACGAGCCGGACGCCCGCCTGGACCAGCTCGACCCGTTCTCGGCCGAGGAGCGGCAGCGCCTGCTGCACGAGTGGAACGGGCCGACGGTGCCCCGGCCGGCCACCACAGTGGTCGACCTGTTCGAGGCGCGCCGCGCGGCGACACCGCAGGCCGTGGCGTTGCGCCACGGCGACGCGCGCACCAGCTACGCCGAGTTGGACGACCGGGCCAACCAGTTCGCCAACCATCTGCGCCGCTCCGACACCGGATCGGGCGCGACAATCGCCGTACTGCTGGCGCGGGGACCGGACCTGGTCGCCGCGATTCTCGGCTGCTGGAAGGCGGGTGCGGCATGCCTTCCGCTGGATCCGTCGTACCCGGCTGAGCGGATCGGCTACCTGCTCGACACCGCCGGCGTCGGCCTCGCCATCACCGACTCGCGATACGCCGACCGGTTCGGGGTGCCCACCCTCCAGGTGGACACCCACCGGCTGATGGTCAGCGCCGAACCGCACACCGCGCCGGCCCGCGATCTCGACCCGGCGCAGACGGCGTACGTGCTGTTCACCTCCGGATCGACCGGCCGCCCCAAGGGGGTGCTGCTCTCCCACGCGGCGGTGACGAACTTCCTGGCCTGCGCCACCGAGACCGAGGCGCTCGGCGACCGGGGAGGCCGCCCGGCCGGCGGAGGGGCTCCGCTGTTCTCCACCATCGCCTTCGACCTGTCGATCTCCAACCTGTGGGGGCCGCTGGTGGCCGGCCAGCCGGTGACCCTGCTTCCGCAGGATTTCGACCTCACCCAACTCGGCGCGCTGCTGCTGACCGCCGGCCCGTACGACCGTTTCATCATGACGCCCCCGCACCTGGAGTTGCTGGCGGCGCAGGTCGACGCCGCGCAGGCGCAGCGGCTGGCCGGTCAGCTCTGGGTGGCCGGTGGGGTGCTGCGCGGGTCGGTGGCGAACCAGTGGCTCGACAGGCTTGGCCCCGGCGGCCTGATCAACTCCTATGGTCCGACCGAGACCACCGTGATCATGTCGGCGTACCCGGTCGTCGCACCACAGACCAGCGAGATCGTGTCGATCGGCCGGCCGATGGCGAACACCGTGGTGCGGATCCTGGACGACGCGATGCGGCTGCTGCCGGTCGGCGCCGTCGGCGAGCTGTACATCGGCGGCGAGTGCCTGGCCACCGGCTACGTCGGGCGGCCCGGGCTGACCGCCGACCGCTTCGTGCCCGACCCCTTCGGCCCGCCGGGCGCCCGCCTCTACCGCAGCGGCGACCTGGGCCACTGGCGACCCGACGGCACGATGGCCTTCGTCGGTCGGGTGGACGACCAGGTCAAGGTCCGCGGCTACCGGATCGAACCCGGCGAGATCAGCGCTGTCGTCGCCCAACATCCCCGGGTACGCGACTGCGTGGTCCTCGCCCACCAGGACCGCCTGGTCGCCTTCTACGTCGGCGAGGCCACCGACCTGGCCGCGTACTGCGCCCGGCCGTTGCCCGACTTCATGGTGCCGAGCCTGTTCGTACCCGTGGAGCGCATACCCCTCAACGCCAACGGCAAGGTCGACCGGGACGGGCTGCGCGGCCGGCTCGACGCGGCACTCGCCGACGGCGCCGCCGATCCCACCGAGTTCGTCGCGCCGCAGAGCGTGGTCGAGAAGCGGGTCGCCGCGATCTGGGCGGAACTGCTCGACGGGCGGATCGGCGCCACCACCGACTTCTTCCTCCTGGGCGGCCACTCGGTGCTCGCCGCCCGGCTGATCGCCGGGCTGCAGGAGGAGTTCGACCTCGACCTGCCGATCCGGCTGGTGTTCGAGCACCCGACGGTGCGTGCCCAGGCGATCGCCATCGAAGACCTGATCCGAGCGGAAATCGACGCGCTGGACGCCGCCGACCTCACCCACGACCTTTCGCGATCCGAGGAGTCCCCGGCATGACCAGCATCGCCAACGAGCCGAACCTGCGTGAAGAACTCGTCCAGCGTCGCCTGGCCGGCCGTCGTACCGGCCGCCGGGACCGGATCCCGACCGTCGACCGGTCGGGGGAGCTGCCGCTGTCGTACGGCCAGCAGCAGATGTGGTTCCTCAACCGGATGGACCCCACCAGCGCGGAATACCTCGTCTCCTCCGCGCTGCGGCTGCACGGCCCGCTGGACGCCGACGCGCTGGGCCGTGCACTCGACGCCCTGGTCGCCCGGCACGAGATCCTTCGCACCCGCTACGCCCTCGCCGGCACCTCTCCGGTCCAGGTGATCGACCCGCCGGCGCACCGCGACCTGCCGGTGGTGGACCTGACCGACAGGCCCCGCGCCGAGCGGGAGGCGGCGCTCGACGCTGCGCTCGCCGACAGCGCGCGCAACGGGTTCGACCTGGCCCGGGAGTGGCCGTTGCGAGCGGTGCTGGTCCGACTGGACACCGATGAGCACGTCCTCGCCCTGGTGCTGCACCACATCGCCTGCGACGCGCCGTCGGTCGCGGTGCTCACCGGCGAACTGGCCGAGTTGTACGCCGCCCTCCGGGTCGGCGTCGAGCCCTGGCTGCCGGCGCCCACCGTGCAGTACGCCGACTTCGCCGCCTGGCAGCGCGGCCGGTCGCGCGCCGAGCCGGTGGCCCGGTCGCTCGCCTACTGGCGCGACCAACTCGCCGGGCTGACGCCGGTGGAGCTACCGGCCGACCGGACCCGGCCGAGGAACCGGGACTGGCGCGGTTCGTCGGTGCCGTTCACCCTGAGCGCCGATCTGTCCGCCGCGCTGCGCACCGTCGCCCGCGACGCCGGCACCACCGTCTTCGTCACCCTGCTCAGCGCCTACCAGGTGCTGCTGTCGCGCTACACCGGCCGGACCGACCTCGCCGTGGGCACGGTGTCGTCCGCGCGCAGCCGAGCGGAGCTGCACAACCTCGTCGGGTACGGCATCGACAACCTGGTGCTGCGGGCACGGTGGAGCGGCGACCCCTCGTTCGCCGCTCTGCTGGCGCAGACTCGGGACACCGTGCTGGGCGCGTTCGACCACACCGACGCCCCGTTCGCGCTGCTGGCCGACGAGCTGGAGCCGGAGCGGGATCCGTCCCGTACCCCGCTCTACCAGGTAGCGATCACCCTCCAGAGCGAGCCGCCCACCACCGACTGGCCCGGCGACCTGCGCGTGGAGCCGGTCGAGCTGCCCCTGCGTACGTCCAAGGTGGACTTCACGCTGCACATGATGGAGGGCGTCGACGGCGGGCTGCGCGGCCGGATCGAGTACGCCACCGCCCTGTTCGACCCGGCCACCGTCGAGCGCGCCGCCGACCACCTGGTGCGGCTCCTGGAGCAGGTGACGGCCGACCCGACGGCCCGACTGTCCGACCTGGCCATCCTCGGTGCCGCCGAGCTGGCCGTGGTGACCCGGGGGCCGGTCACCGCAGACCCGGTCACCGGCACCGTGCACGGCGTCTTCGAGGCGATGGCGGCCACCCACCCCCACGCTCCTGCGGTGACGGCGGGCGACACCACCCGCAGCTACGCCGAGCTGAACGCCGACGCCAACCGGCTCGCCCACTGGCTACGTGGCCACGGTGCCGGCCCGGAGCGGCTGGTCGGTGTGCATCTCGACCACGCCCCCGAACTGGTGCCGGCCCTGCTCGGCGTGCTCAAGTCCGGCGCGGCGTACCTGCCCCTCGACCCGGCCTCGCCGGACGAGCGCCTCGACTTCATGATCAACGACGCCGGGGCGGAGATCGTGCTGACCACGACCGTCCACCGCGACCGGTTCGCCGGCTTCGGTGGGACAGTAGTCCTGCTGGACGCCCCGGACCTCGTCGCCGAGCTGGCCGCCCAGCCGGTCGCCGACCCGGCCGTGCCCATGGACGTCGACAACCTCTGCTACGTCATCTACACCTCGGGCTCCACCGGCCGCCCCAAGGGTGTCGCGGTGGCCCACCGGCAGGTGCTGCGGCTGCTGACCGTCACCGCCGCCGACTACCGGTTCGGCCCGGACGACGTGTGGACCCTGCTGCACTCGTACGCCTTCGACTTCTCCGTCTGGGAGATCTGGGGCTGCCTGCTGCACGGCGGTCGGCTGCTCGTGGTGCCCCGCGAGCTGGCCCGATCTCCGCAGGACCTGCTCGACGAGCTGATCGCACAGCGGGTCACGGTGCTCTGCCAGACGCCCACGGCGTTCCGCGCGCTGGTCCGGCTCGCGGCCGACGGCGACGCCCGGATCGACCGGCTCGCCCTGCGGGTGGTGACCTTCGGCGGCGAGAAACTGGACTTCGCCGATTTGGCACCGTGGGTGGCCAGCCGTGGCGTGGACGCACCGCACCTGATCAACATGTACGGGATCACCGAGACCACCGTGCACACCACGTACCACCGGGTCACCGCCGACGAGGTGGGCGGCACGGCCAGCCTGATCGGCGTACCGCTGTCGGACCTCACCGTCCACCTGCTCGACGCCGACGGTCGATCGGTGCCGATCGGTGTGCCCGGCGAGATCCACGTGGGTGGCCCGGGTGTCGCCCGCGGCTACCTCGGTCGCGCCGACCTCACCGCGCAGCGGTTCGTGCCGGACCCGTGGGGGCCGCCCGGTTCGCGGCTCTACCGCAGCGGCGACCTCGCCCGCCGGTACGCCGACGGACGGCTGGAGTTCGTCGGACGCATCGACCACCAGGTCAAGATCCGTGGCTACCGGGTGGAGCTGGGCGAGATCGAGGCGGCCCTGACCGTCCTGCCCGGCGTTCGGGACGCGGTCGTGGTGCTGCGCGAGGACAACCCGGGCGACCAGCGGCTGACCGCCTATCTGGTGGCCGACGACACCTCGACGCTGCTGCGCCCCTCACAGCTGCGTACGGCGCTCGGCCGGACGCTGCCGGACTACATGATCCCGGTGGCGTTCATGCCGCTGCCCCGGATCCCGCTGACCGTCAACGGCAAGCTCAACCAGGCCGCGCTGCCCGCCCCGGGCCGTTCGGTGGCCGCCGTCGACCGCCCGTACGTGGCCCCGCGCACCACTGTGGAGCAGCAGCTCGTTGACATCTGGACCGCCACCCTCGGGCTGGACCGGGTCGGTGTGCAGGACGGCTTCTTCGATCTCGGCGGCGACTCCATCCGCGCGGTGGCACTGGCCGGCGCGTTGCGTGAGGCGTCCTTCGACGTCGAGGTCCGGGACATCTTCGAGCGGCGTACCGTCGCCGAGCTGGCCGAACTGCTCACCGCACGGCCGGCCGCCGAGCCGGAGCCTGCGGTCGCCCCGTTCGAGCTGGTCGGCGAGGCGGACCGGGCCGCGCTGCCCGCCGGCCTGGTGGACGCCTACCCGTGCACCCAGGGTCAGCTCGGCATGCTTGTCGAGCTGCTGTCCGACACCGAGCAGAACCCGTACCACAACGTGACCAGCTACCGGGTCCGTGGCGAAGGGGAGTTCTCCCTGGACGCGCTGCGTGCCGCCGCGGCACTGCTGGTGCGCCGCCACGAGGTGCTGCGTACCTCGTTCGACCTGACCAGCTATTCGGTGCCCATGCAGCTGGTGCACGCCACCGCCGAGCTGGCCGTCACGCACGACCACAGCCCTGCCGCAGAGCGGGCCGAGCTGGACCGGGAGCTGCGCGAGCACATCGCGGTCGAGCGGGCCCGTCTGTTCGACCTCGATCGCCCGTCGCTGCTGCGGCTGCACGCCAGGACCTGCGCCGACGGCAGTTGGTGGCTCACCATCACCGAGTGCCACCCGATCCTGGACGGGTGGAGCTACCACTCGCTGATCATGGAGCTGGTCCGCGCGTACCAGCAGATCCGGGCCGGAGAGCCGCTGTCGCATCGGCCCATCCCGTCGGTGCGCTTCGCCGACGCCGTCGCTGCCGAACGGCGGTCGGTCGCCGGTGACGCCGACCGGGCGTACTGGCGTGGTGTCCTGACCGGTCGGGCCCGTCACGACCTGCCCACCGGCTGGGGTGACCCCGAGGCACCGGAGGGCGCCAAGCACGAGCACTGGGTGCCGGTGCAGGACCTCGAATCCGCGCTGCGCGACCTGGGCCGGCGCCTCGGCGTGCCGTTCAAGTCGATCATGCTGGCTGCGCACCTCAAGGTGATGAGCCAGCTCACCGGCGCGGAGCGGTTCTACACCGGCCTGGTCTGCAACATCCGGCCCGAGGCGGCCGGCGCGGACCGGGTGTACGGCATGCACCTCAACACCGTTCCGGTCGGCTACGACGGTCCGGCCGCCACCTGGGACGAGCTGATCCAGCGGACCTTCGACGCCGAGGTGGAGCTGTGGCCGCACCGGCGCTACCCGCTGTCCACCCTGCAGCGGGAGGTCGGCGAGGACGCCCGCATGCTCGACGTGCGGTTCAGCTTCCACGACTTCCACCAGATCGACACCGACGACATCGACTACGCCGAGTCCATTGACGACAGCCCCACCGAGTTCCCGCTCGGCGTGTTCAGCCGGCTCGGCTTCCTCACCCTGCAGGCCAGCCAGCGGCACGTCGGCCACGACGCCCTGCGCCGCCTGGGCGCCATGTATCGCGTGGTGCTGGAGGCGATGGTGGCGGATTCGGGTGGGGACGCGCGGGTGGTGTGTCTGCCGGCCGGTGAGGTGTCGGTGGTGTTGGCCGATGGTGACGGCGCGGTGGAGCCCGTGTCGGAGTCGGTGCTGGCGGCTGTTGAGCGCCAGGTCACGGCGGTGCCGTCGGGTGAGGCCGTCAACGGTGGGACCTTCGCGGAGCTGGATGCGCGGGCCGTGGTGCTGGGGTCGTGGTTGGCCTCGCGGGGTGTCCGTCGGGGTTCGGTGGTGGGGGTGTTGTTGGATCGGGGTGTTGATCTGGTGGCGGCGCTGCTGGGGGTGTGGAAGGCGGGGGCGGCGTTCGTGCCGCTGGATCCGTCGTATCCGGCCGGTCGCATCGCCTCGATGCTGGCCGATGCCGGTGTGTCCTGTGTGGTGACGTCGACGCGTTATGCGGATCGGTTCGCGCCTGGCGTCGAGGTTCTGGTGGTGGAGCACGCTCCGCAGGTGGAGTCGGTGGTGTTGCCGGGTGTGGTGGATCTGGATGATGTGGCGTATGTGATTTTCACGTCGGGTTCGACGGGTCGGCCGAAGGGTGTGCAGGTTTCGCATCGGGGTTTGGCGAATCATGTTCGTTGGGCGTCGGTGGAGTTGGCCGGTCGTGGTGCTGGTGGGTCGGCGGTGTTTTCGTCGGTGGCTTTTGATTTGCAGGTGCCGAATGTGTGGGCTCCGTTGGTGGTGGGTCAGCGGGTGTTCATGGTGGATCAGGATTTGGATTTGGCGGAGTTGGGGGAGTCGTTGTCGGCGGCTGCTCCGTTTAGTTTCTTGAAGTTGACGCCGGGTCATTTGGAGATTCTGGGTCGGCAGTTGTCGGATGAGCGGTTGGCGGGTTTGGCGCCGGTGGTGGTGGTTGCGGGTGAGGGTTTGCCTGCGGCGTTGGCGAACCGGTGGTTGGGCATTGTGGGTGCGGGGAATCTGATCAATGAGTACGGGCCGACGGAGGCGTCGGTGGGTACGTGTGTTTTCCCGGTGCGGGTGGAGCAGACGTTGCCGGTGGTGCCGATTGGTCGGGCGTTGCCGGGTATGCGGATGTTCGTGCTTGATTCGTTCATGAATTTGGTGCCGGTGGGTGTGGTTGGTGAGTTGTTTGTTGGTGGTGTGGGGGTTGCTCGGGGGTATGTGGGTCAGTCGGGGTTGACGGCGGATCGGTTTGTGCCGGATCCGTTCGCCTCGGATGGGTCGCGGTTGTACAAGACCGGGGATCTGGTTCGTCGGTTGGCCGATGGTGCGGTGGAGTTCGTCGGCCGGGTTGATCACCAGGTGAAGGTCCGTGGTTACCGCATCGAGTTGGGCGAGATCGAGTCGGTGATCGGCGCGGTGGCCGGGGTGCGTGAGGTGGTGGCGCTGGTGCACGGCGACGAGTCCCGGCTGCTGGCGTTCTACGTGCCGGCCAGCCCGGACGTCGAACTGGCGGCCCGGGTGCGGCAGGAGTGCGCCAGTCGACTGCCGGAGTACATGATCCCGGCGGACCTCGTGGCGGTGAAGTCGATCCCCCTGAACGCCAATGGCAAGGTCGACCGGGCCGCCCTGGCCGCCTCGGTGACCGGTGGTGGGCGGGTGCACGTGGCCCCGCGTACCCACCTGGAGCGGCGGCTCGCGGACATCTGGGCGCAGGTGCTGAACCTGGAGACGGTGAGCGTCGACGACAGCTTCTTCGACCTCGGCGGTCACTCGATCAGCGCCATCGCTCTCGTCGGCGCACTGCGTACGGCCGGGATCCCCGCCTCGGTGCGCGACATCTTCCTGCACCGGACCGTCGCCGCGCTCGCCGCGAACCTCGAAGCGGAGCAGACCCCCGTCGAGCCGGCGTTCCAGCCGGTGGTCCCGTTCGCGCTACTCGACGACGCCGACCGGGCGGCCCTGCCCGCCGGCCTCGCCGACGCGTACCCCATCGCTCAGGTCCAGCTCGGCATGCTCGTCAAGACGATGACCGACACCGAGCGGCACACGTACCACAACGTCTCGGCCTTCCCGATCCACGACGAGCAGCCGCTGGTCCTTGACGCGCTGCGCCGCGCCGTGCAGACGGTCGTCGACCGGCACGAGATCCTGCGTACGTCGTTCGACCTGAACGGCTACTCGGTGCCGCTGCAACTCGTGCACGCCGAGGTGCCGATCGAGGTCACCGAGCTGGACCTGCGTGGCCCGGACACCGAGGCCCGGATGAGCGCCTTCATGGCCGCCGAACGGGCCAACCCGTTCGCGCCGGATGAGGTCCCGCAGATACGCGTCGCCGGTGCGATCGGCGAGGGCAACGCCTGGTGGTTCGTCCTGACCATGTCGCACGGCATCCTCGAAGGCTGGAGCCACCACTCCCTGCTCATGGAGATCCTCGACAACTACCGGCGGCTGCGGGACACCGGTGCTCCGGTGCCCGTCGACGCGTTGCCGGTGCGCTACGCCGACTTCGTCGCCGCGGAACTGGCCGCGCTGACCTCCGCCGAGGACGAGGCGTACTGGCGAGGTGTCGTCGAGCACCCGCGCTTCGCGTTGCCTGCCGGGTGGGGCGCCCCCGACTCCGACCCCCAGTTCCAGTGCGGCACCCGGGTGCCGCTGCACGACCTGATCGACGGGCTCCGAGACCTGGCCAGCAGCACCGGCACCGCGCTGAAGAGCGTGCTGCTGGCCGCGCACCTGAAGGTGATGAGCCAGCTCACCGGCGAACTCGTCTTCACCAGCGGCCTGGTCTGCCACGGGCGGCCCGAGGTGACCGGCGCGGACCGGGTGTACGGCATGCACCTGAACACGTTGCCGATCGTGCACCGTGGCCCGGCTGCCACCTGGGCGGAGCTGATCCGGCAGACCTTCGACGCCGAGCTGGAGCTGTGGCCGCACCGGCACTACCCGCTGCCGTCGGTGCAGCGGTTCACCGACGGCGCCCGACCCATCGAGATCCTCTTCAACTACCTCGACTTCGCGCAGGTCGACACCGAGCGGGTCGGCTTCGACGAGGCCGTCTACGAGGCGTCCAGTGAGTTCGACCTGCACGTCTCCACGCTGGACGGCACGCTCAGCATCCTCAGCGACCCCCACGTCGTCAGCTACCCCAACGTGCTGCGCCTGGGCGCCATGTATCGCGTGGTGCTGGAGGCGATGGTGGCGGATTCGGGTGGGGACGCGCGGGTGGTGTGTCTGCCGGCCGGTGAGGTGTCGGTGGTGTTGGCCGATGGTGACGGCGCGGTGGAGCCCGTGTCGGAGTCGGTGCTGGCGGCTGTTGAGCGCCAGGTCACGGCGGTGCCGTCGGGTGAGGCCGTCAACGGTGGGACCTTCGCGGAGCTGGATGCGCGGGCCGTGGTGGTGGGGTCGTGGTTGGCCTCGGGGGGTGTGGGTCGGGGTTCGGTGGTGGGGGTGTTGTTGGATCGGGGTGTTGATCTGGTGGCGGCGCTGCTGGGGGTGTGGAAGGCGGGGGCGGCGTTCGTGCCGCTGGATCCGTCGTATCCGGCCGGTCGCATCGCCTCGATGCTGGCCGATGCCGGTGTGTCCTGTGTGGTGACGTCGACGCGTTATGCGGATCGGTTCGCGCCTGGCGTCGAGGTTCTGGTGGTGGAGCACGCTCCGCAGGTGGAGTCGGTGGTGTTGCCGGGTGTGGTGGATCTGGATGATGTGGCGTATGTGATTTTCACGTCGGGTTCGACGGGTCGGCCGAAGGGTGTGCAGGTTTCGCATCGGGGTTTGGCGAATCATGTTCGTTGGGCGTCGGTGGAGTTGGCCGGTCGTGGTGCTGGTGGGTCGGCGGTGTTTTCGTCGGTGGCTTTTGATTTGCAGGTGCCGAATGTGTGGGCTCCGTTGGTGGTGGGTCAGCGGGTGTTCATGGTGGATCAGGATTTGGATTTGGCGGAGTTGGGGGAGTCGTTGTCGGCGGCTGCTCCGTTTAGTTTCTTGAAGTTGACGCCGGGTCATTTGGAGATTCTGGGTCGGCAGTTGTCGGATGAGCGGTTGGCGGGTTTGGCGCCGGTGGTGGTGGTTGCGGGTGAGGGTTTGCCTGCGGCGTTGGCGAACCGGTGGTTGGGCATTGAGGGTGCGGGGAATCTGATCAATGAGTACTGGCCGACGGAGGCGTCGGTGGGTACGTGTGTTTTCCCGGTGCGGGTGGAGCAGACGATGCCGGTGGTGCCGATTGGTCGGGCGTTGCCGGGTATGCGGATGTTCGTGCTTGATTCGTTCATGAATTTGGTGCCGGTGGGTGTGGTTGGTGAGTTGTTTGTTGGTGGTGTGGGGGTTGCTCGGGGGTATGTGGGTCAGTCGGGGTTGACGGCGGATCGGTTTGTGCCGGATCCGTTCGCCTCGGATGGGTCGCGGTTGTACAAGACCGGGGATCTGGTTCGTCGGTTGGCCGATGGTGCGGTGGAGTTCGTCGGCCGGGTCGATCACCAGGTGAAGGTCCGTGGTTACCGCATCGAGTTGGGCGAGATCGAGTCGGTGATCGGCGCTGTGGCCGGCGTCCGCGAGACGGTGGCCCTGATCGATCCGGAAGAGGCGCGGCTGCTCGCCTTCTACGTCCCCGAAGGACCGGACGCCGATCTGGCCGCCCGGGTGCGGCAGGAATGCGCCAGTCGACTGCCGGAGTACATGATCCCGGCGGACCTCGTGGCGGTGAAGTCGATCCCGCTGAACGCCAACGGCAAGGTCGACCGGGCCGCCCTCGCCGCGTCGGTCGGAGCATCCGGCCGGGTGCACGTGGCTCCCCGCACCGAACTCGAGCAGCAGTTCGCGGAGATCTGGGCACGCGTGCTGACCCTCGACACGGTCAGCGTCGTGGACAGCTTCTTCGACCTCGGCGGCGATTCACTACGCGCGGTGGCCCTGGTCGGCGCCCTCCGGGGAGCCGGCTTCCCCGTTGGCGTCCGAGACGTCTTCGTGCACCGCACCGTTGCCGCGCTCGCCGCGCACCTGACGGCCAAGGACGCCGCCGAGGTTGCACCGGAGTTCCAGCCGGTCGCCCCGTTCGCGCTGCTCGACGACGCCGACCGGGCAGCCCTGCCCGCCGGCTTCACCGACGCGTACCCCATCGCCCAGGTGCAACTCGGCATGCTGGTGGAGATCCAGAAGGACCCGACGCGGTCGCTGTACCACATCGTCCGCTGCTTCCGGGTGCACAGCCGCCAGCCCTTCTCGGCCGAAGCGCTCACGTCGGCGGTGCACGACATCGTCGACCGGCACGAAACCCTGCGTACGTCGTTCGACCCGCACACCTACTCGGTGCCGCTGCAACTCGTGCACGCCCAGGCCCCCGTCGACGTACGGATCCTGCGTCTGGACGAGGAGCGGGCCGAGGCGCACCTGCGCGGCTACGTCGAGGCCGAGCGGGCCCGACCGTTCGACGCCGAGCACCCCGCCCCGCTGCTGCGGGTCAGCGCTCACGTCGGCACCGACGGCGGATGGTGGCTCACCGTGGCGGTCAGCCACCTGGTAACAGGTGGCTGGGACCTCAACACCCTGCTGGCCGAGCTGCTCAGCTGCTACGAGCGGCGGTGCGTGGGCATGGCGCCGGAGGCGCCGGAACCGACCGCGGTCCGGTACGCCGACTTCGTTGCCGGCGAGCGGGCGGCGCTCGCCTCGGAGGGCGACGAGGCGTACTGGCGGGAGATCACTTCCGAGTACGCCAGGTTCGTTCCGCCCCCGGGCTGGGGCGAGGCGTCCGCGACTCCCGGGACGGTATTGCGGCGCCGGATCAGCTACCAGGACCTCGACCCACGGATCCGCGCCCTGGCCTCGACGCTCGAGGTGTCACCCAAGGCTGTTCTGCACGCGGCTCATTTGAAGGTGATGAGTCAGTTGACTGATGAGCGGCGTTTTTACACGGGGTTGGTGTGTGATGCGCGGCCGGAGGTGCGGGGTGCGGAGCGTGTGCATGGGATGTACATCAATGTGTTGCCGTTCGGTCATGAGCGGGGTGGGGGTTCGTGGGGTGATTTGGTGCGGTCGGTGTTCGACGGTGAGGTGCGGTTGTGGCCGCATCGGCGTTTTCCGTTGCCGGCGGTGCGCAGGCTGACGGGTGCCGACACGCACCCGATCGACGTCGTCTTTGACTACACCGAATTCCGGCGTGCCAACACCGACAGCGAGGAGCAGGTCGGCTTCGAAGCCGTCGCCGGTGAGGGTGGCACCGAGTTCGCCCTCCAGGTCACCGCGGCCAGCGGATTCCTCGACCTCGTCGCCGATGGACGGGTGTTTGGCTGGGCGGGGTTGGTGCGGTTGGCGGGGATGTTCCGGGTGGTGTTGGAGTCGATGCTGGCGGATCCGGGTGGGGATTCGCGGGTGGTGTGTGTGCCATCCGATGAGGCGCAGTGGTTGTCGCGGGTGGGTGTGGGGCCGGTGGTGCCGGTCTCGGGGGTGGCGTTCTCGGCGTTCGAGGCGAGGGCTGCTTCTGCTGGTGGGGCGGTTGCGATTGGTGATGGTGGGGTGTCGTTGTCGTATTCGGAGTTGAATGCGGCGGCGAACAGGTTGGCTCGGTATTTGCGGTCGGTGGGTGTGGGTGCCGAGGTGTTGGTGGGTGTGTGTCTGCATCGTTCGGTGGAGCAGGTTGTGGCGATGTTGGCGGTGCATAAGGCCGGTGGTGTGTATGTGCCGTTGGATCCGGGTTATCCG
>NZ_JBEZEH010000018.1:0-48353 GCF_040648775.1 Micromonospora sp. NPDC049089 | reverse complement strand
CGCGGCGCCCGCGGAGCCCCACCCCCCCCCGTCGGGTCCGGCGCACCCGGGTTACGGGGCGTGTGCCCCACCCCTGGAGGCCGGGTGCAGCGCACCCGTCGCCGCCTATGCCGAACTCGCCGAAGGCGAGACCGGCGATGAGATCTACCTGCGCGGGGCGGTGATCAGCCCGGACGGCACTCGTGACCTCCGGCTGTCCCGCACCGGAACGCCCGCCGACGCGGCGGAGATCGGTAAGGCACTCGCCGCCGAACTCCTCGACCTCGGCGCCGACTCGATCCTCGGCCACGAAGGACACACCGGCCCGGGGACCCAGCAATTTGGGAGCACAGAATGACCCGCACCCGTAAGCCCGTCGGCCGTATCGCGTTCGTCGGGGCTGGCCCCGGTGACCCGGGCCTGCTGACCCGTCGGGCCCACGACGCCCTGGTCGACGCCGACCAGGTGATCTACGACCGGGGAGTCCCGGAGTCGTTGCTCGCCGTCGTGCGCGCCGAGGCCTCCGCTGATGCCGAATTCACCCCGGCCGAGGGCGCGCCGGGGGACGTGGCGAAGGTGCTCATCTCCGCGGCCCGCTCCGGGCTGAACGCGGTGCACCTGGTCGCCGGCGACCCGTTCGGGCACGACTCGGTGGTCAAGGAGGTGCAGGCGGTGGCCCGCACCGCCGCCCACTTCGAGGTGGTGCCCGGCGTCGGCCAGGCCGAGGGTGTGGCCACCTACGCCGGGGTCCCGCTGCCGGGTGTGCGTACGGCCGCCGACGTCGAGGACGTCAGCGTGCTGGACTTCGAGGCGCTGGCCACGGCCGTCGGCCGGGGTTCGCTCGCGCTCGCCGTGGACGCCGGTGACCTCGCCGCCGTCCGGGACGGGCTGCTCGCCGCCGGGGTCGACGGCACCACCGGCGTCGGGGTGACCGGCGACGGCACCGGCGAGACCCAGTACACGACCACGTCGACAGTGGACAGCTTCGTGGCCGCCGCGCTCGGCTTCACCGGCCGGGTGGTGCTCACCGTCGGTGTGGGCGTGGGGCAGCGCGACAAGCTGAGCTGGTGGGAGAACCGCCCGCTGTACGGCTGGAAGGTGCTCGTACCCCGGACCAAGGAGCAGGCCGGCGCGATGAGCGCCCGGCTGCGAGCGTACGGGGCCATCCCGTGTGAGGTGCCGACCATCGCGGTCGAGCCGCCGCGTACCCCGGCGCAGATGGAGCGGGCGGTCAAGGGCCTGGTCGACGGCCGGTACGCCTGGGTGATCTTCACGTCGGTGAACGCGGTCCGCGCGGTCTGGGAGAAGTTCGCCGAGCACGGCCTCGACGCCCGGCACTTCGGCGGCGTCAAGATCGCCTGCATCGGTGAGGCCACCGCGGATTCGGTCCGCGCGTTCGGCATCCAGCCGGAGCTGATCCCCGCCGGGGAGCAGTCCTCGGAGGGCCTGCTGGCCGAGTTCTCGCCGCACGACGAGATCCTCGACCCGGTGGGCCGGGTGCTGCTGCCGCGCGCCGACATCGCCACCGAGACGCTCGCCGCCGGGCTCACCGAGCGCGGCTGGGAGGTCGACGACGTGACCGCGTACCGGACGGTGCGGGCCGCTCCGCCGCCCGCCGAGATCCGCGACGCGATCAAGTCGGGCGGGTTCGACGCGGTGCTCTTCACCTCGTCCTCCACCGTGCGCAACCTGGTCGGCATCGCCGGGAAGCCGCACGCCCGGACCGTTGTTGCCGTCATTGGGCCCAAGACGGCGGAGACCGCGACGGAGTTCGGCCTGCGCGTCGACGTCCAGCCGCCGCACGCCTCGGTGCCCGACCTGGTGGAGGCGCTTGCCGCCTACGCCGTCGAACTGCGGGAGAAGCTGGCCGCCATGCCGGCCAAGCAGCGCCGTGGCTCGAAGGTGCAGGGTCCGACCGCTCTGCGCTTCCGGTAGTCGTTCGAGGAGGGCCTGCCATGTCGTACCCCGAGATCCGGCCCCGCCGGCTGCGCCGCAACCCGGCGGTCCGCCGGCTGGTGTCAGAGACCCGGGTCGACCCGGCCGAGCTGGTCGTGCCGATGTTCGTGAAGGAGGGGCTGACCGAGCCCCGCGCCATCGGGTCGCTCCCGGGGGTGCTCCAGCACTCCCGGGACTCGCTCCGCAAGGCGGCGGCCGAGGCGGTCCAGGCCGGTGTCGGCGGGATCATGCTCTTCGGCGTGCCGGAGCAGCGGGACCCGACCGGCTCCGGCGGCATCGACCCGAACGGCATCCTCAACGTCGCCATCCGCGACGTGGTGGCCGAGGTGGGCGACGCCACAGTGGTGATGAGTGACCTGTGCCTCGACGAGTTCACCTCGCACGGGCACTGTGGGCTGCTCACCCCCGACGGTGAGGTCGACAACGACTCGACCCTGGCCGCGTACGCCGACATGGCGGTGGCCCAGGCCGCCGCCGGGGTCGGCATGGTCGGACCGTCCGGGATGATGGACGGCCAGGTCGGCGTGGTACGCCGGGCCCTCGACGCCGCCGGGCACCAGGACGTCTCCGTGCTGGCGTACGCGGTGAAGTACGCCTCCGCCTTCTACGGCCCGTTCCGGGAGGCGGTGGAGTCGGCGCTGGAGGGCGACCGGCGCACCTACCAGCAGGACCCGGCCAATCTGCGTGAGTCGCTGCGCGAGGTCGCGTTGGACGTGGCCGAGGGCGCCGACCTGGTGATGGTCAAGCCGGCGCTGCCCTACCTCGACGTGGTGTCGGCGGTGCGGGCCGCGGTGGACGTCCCGGTCGCCGCCTACCAGGTCTCCGGTGAGTACGCGATGGTCGAGGCGGCCGCCGCGAACGGCTGGATCGACCGCGAGCGGGTGATGCTGGAGACGCTCACCTCGATCAAGCGGGCCGGTGCGCAGGTCATCCTCACCTACTGGGCCGTCGAGGCCGCTGGCCTGCTCCGCCAGCGCTACTGAGCGGCCCGTCCGCGGCCATCCTCTCCCGCCGTGCGCCGATCGTGACGCGCACGGTGGGCCTTGACGCGGCCGTGACCGCTGGGGCCTGGCTCGCGCGGGGTCCAGTTCTTGTCGGCCGGATCCCGGCTCCTGACTGCGGCGGATCCCGGCTCCTGACTGCGGCGGATCCCGGCTCCTGACTGCGGCGCATCCCGGCTCCTGACTGTGCCGGATACCGGCTCCTGGCTGTGCGGATCCCTGGCTCCGATGTCTCCACGGCTGCCTTTGCTCTGCACCCGCGGATGCGCCAGCCACGGTCTTAGGCCGGCGCTGACCAGGATGGCGCATATCAGGGTGCAGAGCAAAGGGGATAGGTCAGGGATTGCCTCCCCGCTCCGTCGCGCGGACGACGTGCTGCTCAAAGCCCACGACTTCGTCGCCCGAGCGGAAGCCACCCTCGCCATGATGACGGTTGTCCCGTTGTCCACAGGTCCTTCCGTTGTCCACAGGCCAGCCGAACGGGACTGCGAGAAACGGGGCGAGCCGGGACGGTGGAGGCATGGACGACCTACCGAGCGAGCCCTCCGACACCCTATGGCCGGTCGTTGGCATCGTCCGGGCGGCCCGTCGCCACGCCGACCTCAGCCAACGTGAGCTGGCCCGACGGGCAGGGGTGCACCACGCCACCATCGGCCGCATCGAGGGCGGTCGGACTGTTCCGAGCATCGAGCTGCTCTGCCGGATCATCGACGTCGCCGGGTGTCGGCTGGCCGTCGTCGACGACCTCGGCCGGGTGCTCATGCCGATGCGGGACTGGGACGACACGCGTGACGGTGCGGGGCGCCGCTACCCGACGCACCTGGACACCATTCTCGACCCGAAGCCGGGGGAGTGGTGGGCGGACATCTATGGGCTGGCCCGCCCGCCCGAGACGTTCTACCGCAACCGGGAGGTCCGTGACGCGATGCGTCGGCGTAGCCAATGGGAGGTGCGGGTAGCCAAGCACCGCGGCGATCCACCACCGCCACAGCGCTGGCGGTACGACTGACCGCGGGACGGACGACGGCCCGCCGCCCCCGGGCGGGGTTCGGCGGGCCGCCGACGACCGCTCCAGAATCAGTCGTCGTTGGTGATCGTTCCGGTCGCGAGTGGATCAGCCAGCCGCAGGCCGGGTACGCCGGCCACCAGCAACGTCAACTTCTCGTCCGCCTCCCGCTTGCGGTCACCGCGCACCGACACCGGGAACGCCACCGACGTCTGCCCGGCGGCCAACACCTTGCAGCCGGCGTACGGGTCGAAGTCCGAGCCCACCTGCGCCGTGAGGCCGACGGTCGCGGCGCAGAGCAGCACCGACTGGGACAGCGGCCGAGACACGGTCGCGGTGAAGGTGAGCTGCCGGGTGCCCTGGTTGCCCTCGGTCACCGCCGAGTCGGCCACTGTCAACGACGCCCGGGACCGGAACCGCGCCACCTGCGGGTCGTGGTCACTGGAACCTCGCGACCCGTCACCGGCGAACTCCGCCGGCCAGTCGGCGTTGATGTGCGCCGCCCGCACCTGCACCAGGTCGCTGTGGAACGCGTCGTTGACGAACAGGTGGTCGAGAGTCTGCGCGTGCCCCTCGAAACTGTACGAGTAGGCCGAGGCCGGAACGTCCGCGACGAGGTCGTCCCACAGGTTGCGCAGGCCCGCCTCGTAGAGCGGGGCGAGCTGGTCCGACGGCGTGGGCTGCTCACCGGTCGCGATGGGATCGTCCGGGCGCGGGAAGACGTTCAGGTCCCCGCCGTAGACCACCCGGGCGGTCTGGTCGGCCTCCTCGATCGCGGTGACGATCGCCGCACCGTAACGCGCCTGCTCACGCCGCTGCCCGACCCGGCTGTCCGGGCCGGAGGAGTAGTGGTTGCTGAGCGCGTACAGGGTGAACCGCTCGGCCGAGCCGGGCGCCGCGGCCACGCTGAACTTGCCCAGCTGCGGAGCACGGGTGAAGACATTGCTGCCGTCCCGACCGGTCGAGGTGTCCACGTCCGCCGGCAGCACCGCGTTGAGGGCCTTCGGGTTCTGCACGTCGGCGTTGGTCGGCAGCCCCGCAGCCCGGTACTGAACGGTCGGTGTCGCCCCCAGCAGGGGGTCCGCCGCCGTCGCGGCCGCCAGCGACACCCGGTCCGTGCGGTACAGGAAGGCCGCGGTGATACCGCGAGCGTCCGCGCCGGTCCGGTCATAGGCGGCGGCGTACGCGGGCCCACCGGCCGCCGTCACCGCGAGCGCCAACTCCTGGATGCTGTCCGGAGCGCCATCGGCGTTGTTGGTGTCGCCGCAGCTCAGCGCCGTCCCGGAGATCGTGCAGATGTCCTGGTCCTCGGCCTCCTGCACCAGGATCAGATCCGGTGCGTGCAGGTCCTTGACGATCTGATCGGCGAGGGCGGCCAGTTGCTCGCGGTATTCCGCCTCGCTGGCCGGGACGTAGTCGAACGGCGGGGAGACACCCACGCAGCCGGCGTTGCCGGCGAAGTCGCAGCCGTCGAACGGGTCGTCGCGGTAGTCGTACAGGTTCTCCACGTTGTAGGTGGCCACGGCCACCTCCTGCGACCGGTCGGCCGGCTTGGGCGGGTTGTTCTTCGACGGGTCGGCCCCGGCGGCGAACTCCGCCCGCTCGACCTGGACGCCGTACTTCTCGAACGAGTAGTAGACCCCGCCCACCGCGTCCGCCCGCAGCGTGTCGAAGGTGTGCGTCGGCGGAAGCAGTGCGGCGCTGTCCCCGGCGGTGGCCTTCACGCCCATGCTGCCCAGCAGCGTCCGCTGGCCGTTGCCGTCGTCGAAGCGGCGGGTCGGGTCGTTGTCCAGCGGGTGCGAATCACGGAAGACCCGCCGGGAGTACGGGTCGGCGCGGTCCAGCAGCGGGTCGTCGCGGTCGACCACCCACAGCTCCGCGTCGGCGGTAGAGGAGAAGACGTCCCGGCTGCTCACCGCGCCGCTGCCCGCGCGTACCCGCATCCGGGAGCCCTCGTGCCGCTCCCAGAAGCGCTGCGCGTCGGTCAGCACGGCCGGCGGCACCGCGTCGGCCACCGCGACCGCGGTGTCCAGGACCAGCCCACCGCCGATCAGGCGGACCAGCGACGCGCCGGAGAGCTGGGTGAAGTTGTAGTACTCCGACACCCGCGCCCGCAGCACGACCTCGTCGCCGACCGTCGGCACGTAACCGCCGATCAGCGAGGAAAACGTACCCATGAACACGAAGATGCCGTCGGAGCTGGTCGGATCGCCGTCGGTGTCACCAACGCGGCTCTGCAGGAAGAAGCCGTGCTGCTCCGCTCCGGCCGAGGTGCGGGCCAGGGTCAACTGGGTGATCACGCCGCGTACGTCGTACAGGGCGCTGCTCGTGCCGTTGCCGCTCGCCGGTGCGAGCGGTGACCGGTCGCTCGGACCGGACTCGGTGTCGGTGGTCGGACCCTGCACCTCGCCGACGGTCAGCTCCCGGGTCACCTGCACCGCCAGTGCGCAGCTCGCGGTGCCACCGCCCGCGTCGGTCGTGGTCAGTGTGACGGTGTACGCCCCGGCGGCGAGGTCGGCGCTCACACCGACCGTGGCCCGGGCGGTGCCGCCCACCCCGTCGGCGGGGGTGAACGCGGTACGGGTGATCGAGCCGGAGGTCGGGCTCGGGTTGATCGCGGTCACCGCCAGGTCGACGATCGTGTCGTCGGGGTCGGCGGCGGTCACCTCGCGGCTCACGGCCGTGCCGGCGGCGGTGACCAGTGACCCGCCGCAGGTCAGCGTGGCGGGCACGTCGACCGGGCCGCCGCCGTCCACGGTGTGCGCGCCCAGCCCGTCGAAGGTGTCGACGGGGAAGCCGGCCCACTGTGCGGCGGGGTCGAACGCGTCCGACGGGTCGGTGTCACCGGCGGCAACGCTCGCCAGCCGGCGCAGGGTGTTGTCAGCGGTGCTGGTGACGCCGGCGCCCCACTCGGTGCCCGGGTCGACGCCCACCTGGCCGATCGAGTCGAGCACTGTGGTGCCCCGGCGCAGCACTATCGCGTCGTCACCGTTGAAGAGGCTCGCCCCGGTGGTCTGGTCAGCCTGGGCGAGGATGGCGGTCCCGGCCGAGGCGCTGGCGAACACGAACGCGTCACCGGCCGCCACGTTGCCGGTCAGGGCGATCGTGGTGGCCGTGGTGGAACCGTTGAAGTAGAGCTGCAACTGGTAGCCACCGGCCGCCAGGTCGACAGCGGCGCCCGTGCCGTTGAACAGCTCGATCGCCTTGTTGTTCGACGAACCCTCGACGTACTCCGAGATGAACAGGTCGGTGGGCGCGGCGCTGGCCGCGGTGGGTGCGACGCCGAGCGCCGTGACTGTCACGGCGGCGGTGGCGGTCGCGAGCGCGGCGAATGAGCGGCGCGGGCGCATAGGGCCTCCACGATGGGTGGATGGGGGTCAACGCACGTTAAGGTGCGCGACTGTCCACCGTCCATCCCCTAATGGACAGTTTCGTGAATTTCTCAGCGCGGTGGATCGAGGCGGTGCACCAGCTCAGCGACGTCGACGCTGTATTCGCACCAGTCCCGGTCGGGGCGGTAGCCCAGCTCAGCGTTGACCTTCAACATCGCCTCGTTGGCCTGCGCGTTCCAGGTCTGCACCTCGATCAGCTCCGGCTCGGCGGAGCGCAACTCCAGCAGCATCCGCGCCTTGATCGCCCGATCGATGCCGTAGCCCCGGTGATCCTGCGCGACGATCGTGTCGTACTGGTCGGCGCGGGTCGGGTGCTGTGCCGGCACCACCACCTCGGTCAGGCCGGCCACCTCGCCGCTCTGCTCGTGCCGGGCGAGCACGATGTACGGCTTCATGCCCCGCCGGTGCAGCGTGTCGAGGCTGTCCCGCAGTCGCTCCGGGTCGTAGGAGCTGGGGCGCAGCTCACCGTCGTCGACGTCGCGCACCTCGGCCTTGGCCCGCGCGTACGCCTCGATCAGGTCGTCCGGCGGCCCGCCCGGGAAGAACTCCAGCTGGTAGCCCGCCCCGATGCCGGTGGCCATCTCGGCCAGCTCGGCCCAGTCCACCGCCGTCAGGTCGAGCACGCTGCGCGTCTCCACGTACTCCCGGGTGAAGCCGAGCGACTCGTAGAAC
Source organism: Micromonospora sp. NPDC049089 (assembly GCF_040648775.1). Lineage (NCBI taxonomy): Bacteria > Bacillati > Actinomycetota > Actinomycetes > Micromonosporales > Micromonosporaceae > Micromonospora > Micromonospora sp. NPDC049089. The sequence goes on along the minus strand of NZ_JBEZEH010000018.1, from coordinate 40,347 downwards.
CCGACCGCCGGCGTGTCGCCGACAACCTCGACCCCGATCGACTGGAAACCCTCCTGGTAGACCCGGCGCGCGGCACGCAGCACCAGGTCACGGCCGAGGCCGGTGCGCCGGGCGGACGGGTGCACCAGCACCTCGAGCACGCCGATGTCACCCAGAAGGAGTACGTGCACCTGGCCGATCACAGCGCCCGTGTCGCCCGGATCCGTCGGCTCGGCCTGGGCGATCCAGGAGATCCGCCGCTCGCCGGGCATCACCTCGGCGAGGTACTCCCGCAGCGAAGCCTCCCGCCAGGGCGGATCCTGCGGCAGGTCGGCCGCCAGGACCGCGTTCAGCGTGGCCAACAGCGACGCGATCTCGGCGGACGACGCGGTCCTGGGGTCCCACTCGCGCACCATCACCCGTCTAGCTTGCCGCTAACAGAGGCCCGGGGGAAGTGTCCAGTTCTCCAACGTATCGAGACGATCACTTCACTAGCGACTGGCCCGTCCGTACCGGTTAGCGGTGTCGTAGACGTCCTGGGCGTACCGCCGTACGTCGTTGTAGGAGAGGATCGCGTTCCACCAGTCGCCCGCGATGCTCAGGTTCCGACCGCCCTTGCAGAGGTAGTTCCCCGCTGCCAGGGCCGCGTCGTCCAGGTCGTGCGGGTCCTTGACGCCGTCGTTGTCCGCGTCCGCGCCGATCTCCTGCCAGGTGGTCGGGATGAACTGCATCGGCCCGATGGCGCGGTCGAGGGTCGAGTTCCCGTCGAGCGCCCCACGGTCGGTGTCGATGATCCGCATCCGGCCGTCCTTGCCGTCCAGCGGCAGCCCGAAGATGTTGGGTACCGCCTTGCCGTCCTGCCCCAACTGCGCCCCGTTGGTCGACCCGTGATCCGATTCGACCTTTCCGATCGCGGCCAGCGTGGTCCAGCTCAGCGCACAGCTGCGGTTGGTCTGGGCGAGCACCAGCTCGGCGTACCCGTACGCCTGCATGGCCACCGCCGGGACACCGACCTTGGCACCGACCTGCTGCGCCCAGCCGGCCAGGGCGTCCGACGGTCGGCCGCCGACCACCGACCCGGTCGGCAGCCCGTTGCCGGGCAACCCGCCGGTGGGCAGCGGAAGGGTCGGCAGTGGTCCGGTCGGCAGCGGCCCGGTGGGCAGCGGGCTGGTCGGCAGGCCGGAGGGCATCCCAGGCGCTGCCACCCCGCTCGGCGCGGCCGAGGCGTCGACGGCGACCGGGCGCGGTGCACGGATCGTGGCCGGTACGAGCAGCGCTCCCACCGCACCGGTCGCCGCCACCAGTGCCAGCAGGAAGACACCGGGCAGGGTCAGCCGACCACTCGGCCGGCGCGCCCAGGCGCGGGTCGCCTGGGTCGCTGCGGCTGCTGCCCGACGGGGCGGCAGCCGTACCGCGTGCGCGAACTGCACCCGCCGTCGGCGCGCCGGGTCGGACGCCGGCACGGCCGGGATCTCATCCACAGTGGTCTTGGCCGGACCTGCGGCACCGGTCTTCGCGGCGTCGGCGGGCGCGTCGGCGCTCGACGCGCCGGCCGCCTTCGACGCGGCCGGACCACTGGCGCTGCCGTCCGCCTCCGCGGCGTCGGCTTTCGCGGCGTCGGCTTTCGCGGCGTCGCCCTTCGTGGCGTCGGCCTTGGATGCCGCGGCCAGGGGGTCGGCCGCGGGGCTTGCGGTCGGGACTGATCCGGCCGGAACCTCCGTGCCGGTGGCGCGGGAGTCCGCTTCGGACCCGGCGGAGTCGGCTGCGGAGGACTTCACCGCTGGCGGAACCGCCGTGGCGGCTGGTGGCGTGGTGGTCGCTGGCGTGCTCGACGCGCCGGCGGAACGCCCGCTCAGCCAGGGGCGGCGGGGGCGGGGCACTTTGCGCGCCTGGTCGGGCGCGGCCCCGGAGCCTTCGAGCGGCCCGTCCAGCGGCGCGGCCGGTCGTAACGGTTGCACACGCGTGTCGTCCTCGCCGTCCACCACCTGTCGAGTATCACCCATGCTCCGCGAACCGTCAGATCCACGTACCCTGGGTGGCATGCCCCGGTACGAGTTCCGCTGCCGCGCCTGCGGCGACACCTTCGAGGTCAACCGTTCGATGGCGGCGGCCGGCGAGCCGGCCAGCTGCCCTCAGGGACACGCCGACACGGTCAAGCTTCTTTCCGCGGTCGCGGTCACCGGTCGCAGCGGTGGTGCTCCGGCACCCGCCGCTGGTGGTGGTGGCTGCTGCGGCGGCGCCTGCGGCTGCTGATCGGGTCAATTCGCCGCCGCCTGGTGGGCCAGCCTTGCCGGGAGCGGGTCCGAGTGGCACGTTGAGGCGGCACTTGCCCGGCCGTTCTCACGATGTGTGATCGTTCGGACTCAGGCAGCATGAACCCGACGTCACGGGCGGAGGTTCCTCGCATGTCGCCACGGATCCAGCTCCCGAGCGGTTGGGTGACCTTCGTATTCACTGATATCGAGGGCTCCACACGGCTGGCTCAGCTGCTCGGCCCGGACTACCGCCCGGTGCTCGCCGAGCATCGACGGCTGCTGCGCCGCACGCTGGCCAGCACCGGTGGCGCGGAGCTGCTGACCGAGGGCGACTCGTTCTTCCTGGCCTTCGAGGAAGCTTCCGCGGCGATGACCGCGTGCCTGACCGCTCAGCGGGCACTGTCCAGCCACGACTGGCCCACCCCCGAGGCCGCGCCCCGGGTGCGGATGGGCCTGCACACCGGCTATGCCGAGCCACGCGACGGCGAGTACGCCAGCGCCGAGGTGCACCGGGCCGCCCGGGTGGCGGCCGCCGCGCACGGCGGGCAGGTGCTCTGCACGGCGTCCACCGCCCGTCGGGCCGAGCCGATGCCGCCGGGTGCGACCCTGCTCGACCTGGGGCTGCACCGGCTACGCGGCTTTGACGACCGTGAACGGCTGTTCCAACTGGTCGCACCGGGTCTGGAGCGACAGTTCCCCCGGCCCCGCACCGCTGACGCGGTGCCGCACAACCTCCCCACCCAGGTCACCTCGTTCGTCGGCCGGCAGGCCGAGCGCATCGAGCTGAGCCTGCTAGTGCGTCAGAACCGCCTGGTCACCGTGCTGGGCGCCGGCGGCGCGGGCAAGACCCGGCTCGCGGTGGAGTTGGCCAGCGGAGTTGTCGAGGCGTACCCGGACGGGGTCTGGTTTGTCGACATCGCCTCGGTGACCGACCCGGGGTTGGTGGCGTTCGCCATCGCCGCTGTGCTCGGCCTGCGTCCCGAGCCCGGTCGGCCGATGCTGGACACCCTCGTCGAGTACGCGGCCGGCCGTCGGATGCTGGTCGTACTGGACACCTGTGACACCCAACCGGCCGCCTGCGCCGAGGTGATCGCGCGGCTGCTGTCCGGTGGAAGCGGCGTACGGGTGCTTGCCACCAGTCGCGAGTCGTTCAGTCTGCCCGGCGAGGTGGTGTGGCGGATTCCGCCGCTCTCGGTCGACCCGCGCGCGGACGGCGCGGAGAGCGACGCGGTGGCGCTGCTGCTGGACCGTACGGCTGCGGCCCGTGGTGGTCGGCAGCCGGACCCGGCCGAGTCCGCCGACCTGCGTCGGGTCGTGCAGCGGTTGGACGGCCTGCCGCTCGCCATCGAGCTGGCCGCCGCCCGGCTACGGGTGCTCTCGGTCGGTCAGCTCGCCGAGCGCCTGGACGACGTCCTCGGCACCCTGGACGCCGGCCGGGAGGACCCGGATCCGCCGCCGGTGGAGCGGGGCTGGTCCGGCAACCAGCAGGACACCGTGGACCTGGTCGCCGCGGCGGCCGGAGCGTCGCCACCCTCACCGGCCAGCCGAGCGGTGCATCGCTCGGCCACCGAACGGCATCTGACCATGCAGGCCACCGTCACCTGGTCCTACCGGACGCTGGGGCCCCGGGCCGCCCGCCTGCTGCGGTGGCTGGCGGTCTTCGCCGGCCCGGTGGATCTGGCGACGGTGGAGTGGCTGCTGGGTGACGATCCGCTGGACCCGCTGTCGGTCCTTGTGGACAAGTCGATGGTGTTGGCCGAGCCGCGTGCCTCCGGCAGCACCTACCGGATGCTCGACCCCATCCGGGCGTACGCGGCGCGACGGCTGGCCGAGGCGGGCGAGGAGCAGGCCGCCCGGGACCGGCACGTGGCCTGGTCGGCGCACGCGTTGGACCGGGCCCACCTGGGCCAGGACGGCCGGCCGGTGACGCTGTCGCTGTATGCCCTCGATCCACTGGCCGGGGAGCTGCGCGCCGCGCTGCGGTGGTGCGCCACCGGCGGCAGCGCCCGTGCCGGTCTCGGCCTGGCGGGTGGGCTTGACCAATGGTGGCTGGAGCGGGGCCTGGCCCGCGAGGGGCGGCTGTGGCTGTTCCGGCTGTACGGACGGATCGCTGAGACGGGGGAGCGGATCCCGGAGGCGGAGCTGGCTGCGGCGTACCACATGCATTCGCTGCATGCCAGCGCCGACGGTGAGTTCGCCGAGGAACTGCGCTACTCCCAGCGGGCGGAGGCAGCGGCCCGGCAGGCCGGCGACGCCGGGTTGCTGGCTCGGGTGCTCGCCGGCCGGGCGGCACCGCTCGTCGACATGGGGCAGTTCGCCGAGGCCGAACGGGTGTGCCGGGAGGTCATCGACTGGGCGCACGGGCAGGACGTGGTCGGTGAGGCTCTGTTCGCGGTCTTCAGCCTGGCCGAGCTGCTCTGGCGGCGGGGTGCCCTGGAGGAGGCCGCGGAGCTGCTGGGCGCGGTGCGCCCGGTGGAGGCCGCCCGGCCCGTGGAGCGGGGCCGGCGTTCGGTGGACATGCTGCTCGGCATGGTCGCGCTGGCCCGCGGCGACGTGATCGCCGCACACGAGCATCTGCTGGTGGCGCTGCGCTCCCGGATGGGTCACGGCTACCACGGGCGGGCGTGCGACACCTTGAACGCGATAGCGGTGCGCTGCGCGATCGGCGGGGAGCGGTTGACCGCCGCCCGCCTGTTCGGGGCGGCGCAGGCCACCCGGGCGAGCATGCGGGCCACCCCCGGCATCTTCGGCGGTTACTGGGCCGAGCAGCAGGGGGAGTTGCGCGCGGTGCTGGGCGACACGGCCTTCGACGACGCGTACGGCGAGGGTGCGGAGCTGGGGCTGGACGAGGCCGCGGCGCTGGCACTCGACGTGGAACACCCGGACCTGGCGGCGGACTCGACCCGCTTCAGCACCGGCCTGTCCCAACCAACCCCCCGCCGTCCCGCCGACCCCGACCGCCACCCAGCCACCCGAACCGAACGCGCCTAACCCCACCCACCCTGCCCTGCCCCCGCGCCCCCGCCCTGCCCCGCCGATCTTGCACTTTCTGTCGTGAGATACCGGTGTCAAAGCGGCATATCGACAACCGAAAGTGCAAGATCGCGGGGCGCGAGCGCGGGCGCGGGCGCGAGGCGCCAGGTGCGAGGGCGCGGGGCAGGGCTCGGGTTGCGGGGTTAGTGGGTTGCGGCGTTGGCTTCGGCTTGGGCCTTCATCCGGGCGGCGCGGTCGATGTCGGCCTGCTGGACGGCCGCTACCGAACCGAAGATGCTGACCGCCTGGTAGTAGGTCCAGGCCAGGCTGTAGCAGGCCGGTCGGACGACCGAGTTGTACGTGGTGCAGACGCGCTTCAGGTCCTCGTAGAAGGCGTTGTCGAGGCGGGACTTGTTTGCGGAGAACTGGCCGACCGCCTTGTAGTTGCGGTAGCCGAAGTCGTGCCGGTAGCAGCCCAGGTTGAAGGTGAAGCCGAGCGGGTTGTCCGGGCTGGACGAGCAGTAGTCGGTGGACCAGTTGAAGTTGTAGTCGGCCCAGGGTGCCCGGTTGACCCGGGCGCTGTTCCACGAGTTGTAGCTGGACGCGCTGGTCTGGGTCCAGCTGGACAGCACGGAGAGCTTCTGGGCGGGGGTGACGGCGGCGGCGGGTGAGGCGATGGCGAGGGTGGCGAGCAGCGCTGACGCGCCCGAGGCGAGCAGGGTGGCGAGACGTCGGGGCACGGGTTACCTCCGCGGGGGTGAGCGGGTGGGACGGAAGTTACCGGCGGGTTACCGGATGTCGATGAGTGTCGATCAGCTGATCAACTAGGTGGTATGCGCATCGCCAACTATTGGTGACATGCGTCGAAACAGACGAATGCCCCGGACGCACGGGGCGTCCGGGGCATTCAGAGAGAACGGTCAGCGCAGGACGAATGCCGGCGGGCTGGCGGGGCTCTCGTTGGCCGACCGGTCCACCGCGGTCAACTGGTAGGTGTAGCGCCGACCGGGCTCGGCCGAGGTGTCCACCCAGGACTGGACGCTGCCGGGCGTGGCCCGGACGGTGTCGACCAGGTGCGCGGCGTCGGCAGTGGCGCACCGGCCGGGCACTGTGGTGCCGTCGAACCGGTAGATCGCGTACGAGGTGGCGGTGCCGAGCGGGCCGACGCCGTCGGCGGGCTGCCGCCAGGTGAGCCGGACGCCGTCGGCCTGCCGGGTCGCCTTGGTGACCACCGGGAAGAGCAGCGGTCGCGCCGGCAGGTGGGGCATGGCCGGCACCAGCGCCGGTCGGGAGTAGTGCTCACTCGCGTAGATGTCGGTGGCACCGAGCCGGTTGGCCCGTACCTGCACCGCGGAGAAGTGCACGTTGCCCTGCACCTCCGGGTACGACCGGTTGAGCGTCAGGTGGTCGGACAGCTCACGCGAGTTCTGCCAGTACGGCCCGTACGCCGGGTCTCCGCTCTTGTAGTCGGCCTGGCCGATGTAGAGCTGCACGCGGGTGCCGCGCACCGTCTCGGCCCACCACGGCACGAGGCGCGCGTAGTCGGCGGCTGGGTACTGGCCGATGTACCAGTAGAGCTGCGGCACCACGTAGTCGACCCACTCCTGCTTGATCCATTTACGGGTGTCGGCGGAGATGATGTCGTACGACTGGCTGCCGGTGGTGTCCGAACCGAGCGGGTCGGCGGTCTTGTTACGCCAGATGCCGAACGGGCTGACGCCGAACTTCACCCACGGCTTCGCCGCCTTGATCTTGCCGTTCATCTCCTGGATCAGCAGGTTGATGTTGTCCCGCCGCCAGTCGGCCCGGTCGGTGAAGCCCCGGTTGTGGGCCGCGAAGGTCGCGTCGTCCGGCACCTGGTACGTGCCGCTGGGGTAGGGGTAGAAGTAATCGTCGAAGTGGACGCCGTCGATGTCGTACCGCTTGACGGCGTCCATCATGGCGGTCTGGACGAACTCGCGTACCTCGGGGATTCCGGGGTTGTAGTAGAGCCGGCTGCCGGCCACGCCGGCCGGTGGGTAGGCGAAGGTCCAGTCGGGGTGCTGCTGGGCCGGGTGGCCGGGGGCGAGCTGGGCGAGGTCCGCGCCGGCGCCACCGGGGGCCGGCATGGAGACGCGGTACGGGTTGAACCAGGCGTGGAACTCCAGGTTCCGCTTGTGCGACTCGTCGACCAGGAAGGCCAGTGGGTCCCAGCCCGGGTCCTGGCCGCGTACTCCGGTCAGGTACTCCGACCAGGGCTCGTACGGCGAGGGCCAGAGCGCGTCGGCGGTGGGCCGGACCTGCACCACGACGGCGTTGTGGTGCAGCCGCCCGGCCAGGTCGAGCAGCTCGCGGTACTCGGCCTGCTGCGCGGCGATCCGGTCGGGGCTGGTCTGGGACGCCTTGCTGGGCCAGTCGATGTTGACCACCGACGAGATCCACATGGCCCGGAACTGCCGTTTCGGGGTGGCCGGGTCGGTGGCGCAGGTGGTGGTGGTGGTGTCGGCCGCGCTGGGCGCGGCGCTCGCGGGGGTGGCGGTGACGAACGTACCGAGCAGGGCTGTGACCAGCCCGGCGACTCCGAGTCGGGTGGCTTTCATGCGGTGTGTCCCTTCGTTGGGGCTCCCGGATGCTTCGCGCGGTGCGCGGCAAGATTCGCCGTCGATGTCCGCGTCGATGGTAGGAAATTTTCACAATCTCGCCGACGCCGCAAGAGTTCGTGGTTGACCAATCGCTCCGCTGGGTAGCAACGCCGGTCACCGGCCGCCACGGGGTGGTCGCACGGTGGGAGGGGTGACCGGGTGTCCGTGCTGCGCACAAAACCAATCAAGGACGTGATAGCCCAGGGCGAGGCGGACGGCAGCGACGGCCAGTTGGGGCTGAAGCGACGGCTCGGCGCGATCGACCTCACCGGCTTCGGCATCGGCATCGTGATCGGCACCGGCATCTTCACGCTCACCGGAATCGAGGCCCGGGACAGCGCCGGGCCGGGCGTGGTGATCTCCTTCGCCATCGCCGGCGTGGTGGCCCTGCTCGCCGCCCTCTGCTACGCCGAGCTGGCCTCCAGCGTGCCGACCGCCGGCAGCGCCTACACCTACGCGTACGCCACGATGGGCGAGATCGTCGCCTGGATCATCGGCTGGGACCTGCTGCTGGAGTTCGCGCTCGGCGCCGCAGTGGTGGCCCGAGGCTGGTCCGGCTACCTCGCCGAACTGCTCGACCTGCCGACCCGATGGTTCGGCGAGGAGGGCAGCACCGTCAACATGGGCGCCATCGCCATCGTGCTGATCCTCGGCGTCGTGGCGATCGTCGGCATCCGGGAATCCGCCCGGATCACCAACCTGCTGGTGCTGGTCAAGGTGGCCATCTGCGTCTTCGTGGTGGTAGCCGGGCTGTTCTTCGTCAAGGCCGCCAACCTCACCCCGTTCATCCCGCCGGCCGAGCCCGCGGGCAGCGGCGACGACGGCATCAAGCAGCCGGTCACCCAGGCGCTCTTCGGGCTGGAACCGTCGGTCTTCGGCTTCGTCGGGGTGCTCAGCGCCGCAGCCGTTGTCTTCTTCGCGTACACCGGCTTCGAGGCCGTGGCGAACCTCGGTGAGGAGACGCGCAAGCCCAAGCGGGACCTCACCCTGGGTCTGCTCGGCACGCTGCTGATCTCCACTGTGCTCTACATCGGCGTCTCGCTGGTGGTGGTCGGGATGGTGCCGTACACCGAGATCGACCGGGGCGCCCCGATCGCGTCGGCCTTCGAGTCGGTCGGCGCGGGCTGGGCCGCAGTGCTGGTCTCCATCGCCGCGGTCGCGGGCCTGACCAGCGTCATCCTGGTCGACCTGGTGGCGATGGGCCGGATCGGCTTCGCCATCGCCCGGGACGGCTTGATCCCGCCCTCGATCGCGAAGGTGCACCCGCGCTGGGGCACCCCGTACCGGATCTCGGCGATCATGACGGTGGCGGTCGCGCTGCTGGCCGGCTTCCTGCCGCTGTCCGCGCTGGCCGACCTGGTCAGCATCGGCGCGCTCTGCGCGTTCGTCCTCGTCTCGCTGGCGGTGCCGATCCTGCGCCGCAAGCGGCCGGACCTGGAGCGGCCGTTCCGGGTGCCGTTCTCACCGGTGCTGCCGATCGTCTCGGCGCTGGCCTGCTTCTACCTGATGCTCAACCTGTCCGTGGAGACCTGGCTGCGGTTCCTGGCCTGGATGCTGCTCGGCGCGCTGATCTACTTCGGCTACGGCTACCGCCGCAACCGGCTGGCCCAGCACGAGCCCGCCGTCGCTCCGACCCCCCGTGAGCCGACTGCCTGACCCGAAGGTGCGGAAGGGCCCGATCGGCGGGGCCCTTCCGCGCGACCCGCGCAGCCACGACCAGTCCCTGGTGGCGTCCGCGCCGGCCTGGCACCGCGCGGACGGCGCGGCCGCGATGCGAGGCCGTCGCCCGCCTGGCCGTCCAACTCCTCGCCAATCGCCTGGACGGTGACCGCACCGACCCCGCCCAGGAACTCCGCGCCCCCCACCGCCTGGAACTCCGTGAGTTGACCCGGATCAGCTAGTCGAAGAAACGGGCCAGGTGGGACTGGGGTGCCGGGTCGGCGTCCGGGGGGAGAGGCGTCAGGTCGGCGAAGATCGAGGCGCCGTCGCAGCCCGCGTGCAGTGGGTACCAGCGCGGTGTCCCCGGTGGCCGCAACTGGCAGATCCCCTTGAAGGTCTGCACGTCCATCAGCCGGACGTGAGTCGGGTCGGCCACCGCGTTCACATGCCCCCACCAGGGGCTCATCACGTGCAGCACCCCACCGGGGCGGAGCACCCGGTGACACTCGTCGACCAGCGGCAGGAAGTCGATCAGGTGCTCCAGGATGTGCACCGCGAAGAGGACGTCCACCGAGTTGTCGGCGAGTGGCAGCGAGCCGGACAGGTCCGCCACCGCATCCACGCCGGGCGCCGGGTAGATGTCCAGCCCCAGGTTGCTCGACCACTGCTTGGTCGGCCCACAACCGAGGTCCACCACCACCGGTGCCCGCCCGCCGATGCCGACCCGGCACCAGACGCCGTAGACACCGGCCAGCCGTCCCACCAGGTCCCGCACCAGCCGTAGCTGGGCGGGCTCGGCGACATCACCGCTCAGATGCGCCACCCCCCGGTCGAACCGCACCTCGACCGCCAGGCCCCGCAACCGATCATCATGCTGGACCTGATCCGCCCATGCCTGGGCGAGGAAATCATCTATCGCCCGCAGCCGGTCGGCCGAGGGCGGAGTCTGTGCCAAAGCGACCATTCGGGCCACCTCCCGCCGCGCGATACCCGCAATCCCGCCCGTTATGCCCCACTCGTCCACCTCGCCGACCGCTGAGGCGCGGTCCGCCCGCGTGTCGCGCCTTGCGGGCAGATGCGCAGTCATCGTGATGTCACACAGTCATCACGATGACTCCACGACATCAGGGTCAACCCAGGCAGGCGCTTCAGGCCGGCAGGCGCTTCAGGCCGGCATGCGCTTCAGGCCGGCACGCCTTTCACGCTGGGCACGGGCTTCGCGCAGGCATCGGCTGAGCGGCCGGCACCGGCTGAGCGGCCGGCACCGGCTTCGCGCCCGGCACCGGCTGAGCCGCGAAGCGGTCCACGCGGCTGACCCCGACGCACGGAGGGCAGGTCGCCTCGCCGCCGGCCGGGGAGGGGGTCGCCTCGGAGCGGTCGGGTCAGCCGGAGATGGTGCGTCGGCCGCCGCGCATTCGCTGGCGGGGTGGCGGGTCGGCGGGCTTCGGCCGCTTCAGGTGGTAGCGGTGCAGTTCGTGGTTGCCGGGCAGGGACGGGTCCTCGCTCATCGCGACCAACTCCCAGCCCTGATCGCCGGCCCGGTTCAGGTGGGCCAGCGAGGTGTCGCCGTACGGCGTCACGTCGACCATCGAGCCGTCCGGGCCGTACCAGACGAAGACGACCTCCCAGCCGAGGTCGGTGGTCGCGGCCTGGCGGCGGCGGACCAGCAGGGCGTACTCCCACTTGAGCATGGCGTCATTCTCACCCCGCGCCGGCCCGCGGGCACGGATCAATCCTCGGCGATCCGCCCGGCGTCGACCCGCAGTCGCCGGTTGGTCTCGATGGCCGCCAGCATCCGCCGGTCGTGAGTGACCAGCAGCAGCGTTCCGGGGTAGCTGGCCAGCGCCGATTCGAGCTGCTCGATGGCGGGCAGGTCCAGGTGGTTGGTGGGCTCGTCCAGCACCAGCAGGTTCACCCCACGGCCCTGGAGCAGGGCCAGCGCGGCCCGAGTGCGCTCACCGGGGGAGAGGGTGGCCGCCGGCCGGGGCACGTGCGCCCCCCGCAGGCCGAACTTGGCCAGCAGGGTCCGCGCGTCCGCCGGCGACAGGTGAGGTACGGCCGCCTCGAACGCGTCGATCAGCGGCATGTCGCCGAGGAACAGCCCGCGGGCCTGGTCCACCTCGCCGATCACCACGCCGGGCCCCAGCGAGGCGGTGCCCTCGTCCAGCGGCAGCCGGCCCAGCAGCGCGGCCAGCAGGGTGGACTTGCCCGAGCCGTTCGCCCCGGTCACCGCGACCCGGTCCGCCCAATCGATCTGGAGGTCCACCGGGCCGAGGGTGAAGCCACCACGGCGTACCACGGCTCCGCGCAGCGTGGCCACGACGGCGCCGGCGCGGGGCGCGGCGGCGATCTCCATCCGCAGCTCCCACTCCTTGCGGGGCTCCTCGACCACGTCGAGCCGTTCGATCAGCCGATCGGTCTGCTTGGCCTTGGCGGCCTGCTTCTCGCTCGACTCGGCTCGGAACTTGCGGCCGATCTTGTCGTTGTCGGTGGCCTTGCGGCGGGCGTTCTTGACGCCCTTCTCCATCCAGCCACGCTGGGTCCGGGCCCGAGCCTCCAGCCCAGCCTTGGTCTCCGCGTACTCCTCGAAGTCCGCGCGGGCGTGCCGGCGGGCCACGTCGCGCTCCTCCAGGTACGCCGCGTAGCCGCCGCCGTAGTGATTGACCTGCTGCTGCGGCAGGTCCAGCTCCAACACACGGGTCACCGTGCGGGTGAGGAACTCCCGGTCGTGGCTGACCAGCACCGTGCCGGCGCGCAGCCCGGTGACGAACTCCTCCAGCCGCTCCAGCCCGGCCAGGTCCAGGTCGTTGGTCGGCTCGTCGAGCAGGAACACGTCGTACCGGCTGAGCAACAGCGACGCCAGCCCGGCCCGAGCCGCCTGACCGCCGGAGAGCCCCGTCGTCGGGTGGTCCAGGTCGACCGCGAGCCCCAGGTCGGCGCTCACCTGCTCGGCACGTTCGTCCAGGTCCGCGCCGCCGAGGGCGAGCCAGCGCTCCAGCGCGTCGCCGTACGCGTCGTCGGCGCCCACCGCCCCGGCGGTCAGCGCCTCGGTCGCCGCGTCCAACGCCGCCTGCGCGGCGGCCACCCCGGTCCGGCGGGCCAGGAAGTCCCGTACCGTCTCGCCCGGTCGCCGTTCCGGCTCCTGCGGCAGGTGCCCGACGCTCGCGGTGGGCGGGCTGAGTCGCACGCTGCCGGCCTCGACCGGCAACAACCCGGCGAGGGTACGCAGCAGCGTCGACTTGCCGGCCCCGTTCGGCCCGACCAGCCCGACCACGTCGCCGGGGGCGACCACCAGGTCCAATCCGGCGAAGAGCGGGCGGTCGCCGTGTCCGGCGGCCAGGTCCTTGACGATCATCGTGGCGCTCATCAGGACGGCAGCCTATCCGGCCGCCTGCATATCACCGCTCCCCAGCGGGCAGACTCAACGACGTGGTGACCACACTGGCGATCGACTGTGGCGGCGGGGGCATCAAGGCGTCCGTGCTCGACGAGGCGGGAACGATGCGGGCCCGGCCGTTGCGGGTGCCCACCCCGTACCCGTTGCCGCCCGCGCTGTTTGTCCGGACCCTGCTGGATCTCGGCGGGCGCCTGCCAACGGCGGACCGGCTCACTGTCGGCGTACCCGGGATGATCCGGCACGGAGTGGTCGTGAGCACGCCGCACTACGTGACCCGCAGCGGCCCCCGCAGTCGGGTCGACCCGGACCTGCTCGCCGAGTGGTCCGGCTGGGACGCGCGCGGCGCGCTGGCCGACGCGTTCGGGGTGCCGGCGCTGGTGCTCAACGACGCCGAGGTGCACGGTGCCGGAGTGGTCGCCGGCACCGGCTGCGAGCTGGTGCTGACCCTGGGGACGGGGCTGGGCAGCGCGCTCTTCGACGGCGGGGTGCTCGCACCGCACCTGGAGCTGTCGCACGCGCCCGTGCGCTGGGGCACCACCTACGACACGTACGTCGGCGAGCCGGAACGGCGGCGGCTCGGCGACGCCTTCTGGTCCCGTCGGATCCGGCAGGTGGTGGACGGGCTCCGCCCGGTGTTCCGCTGGGACCGGCTCTACCTGGGTGGGGGCAACTCCCGACTGATCCGGCCCGAGCAGCTGGCCCGGATGGGCGACGACGTGGTGGTGGTGCCGAACACCGCCGGAATAGTCGGCGGTGTCCGCGCCTGGGAACTTTCCGCCGGACGACGCAACGCCCGCACCTGACCGTTCGACGCCTCTTCGGCGGCCATCAGCGGCCGGAAGTGACCCGATCTCGACCCCGGGAACAGTCGCCAAACGTGCGGTGTTGTGCCAGCGTCGGAACAGGTGACGGTGCGACCCGAGGAGGTGGCAGATGGATCTTCTGGCGGACTACCGGCGGGCGACCATGTTCTTCGAGACCGGTGACCCCAGCGGTGCAGCCCGACTGCTGGAGCCGATCATCGACGCCGAACCCGGCAACGCTGCGGTCCGGCAACTACTGGCCCGGGCGTACTTCCAGTCGGCCCAGCTCAACCGGGCCGAGGAGCACCTGCGTGAGCTGGTTAAACGGGACCCGAGCGACCACTACGCGCACCACGTGCTCGGTCGGACGCTGGAGCGGCTGAACCGGCACACCGACGCGCTGCGGCACCTGCGGATCGCCGCAGCGATGTACGCGGCCAACGACGACTACCGGACCGCGCTGGAGCGGGTGGAGACCCGAGTGGGCGGCCGGCGCTGAGCGTGCGAGTCGACGTGGCAGGGGCGGCCCTTCGGGGCCGCCCCTTCGTCGTCGGACGACCTGGTGGACGTGCCTAGGATGGCGGACATGGGACCTGACCGGCCGGGGGCTGCGGCATGAAGCTCAAGCTGGACCTGCACGAGATCTTCAACAAGGGCCAGGACATCGACCGGGCGTTGCGCGGGATCATGGACGAGGCGGTGGCGAAGAAGGCCACTCTCGTCGAGATCATCCCCGGCAAGGGGTCCGGCCAGCTCAAGAAGCGAGTGCTGCGGTTCCTCGACCAGAAGGACGTCAAGCAGCTCTACCACCGGGTGGAGAAGGACTCGAAGAACTTCGGCCGCCTCTTCGTCCACTTCCGCTGGAAGTAGGAGCGCCACGGCCTCTGCCCTGCAGAGTAAGACGCCGGGAATTTGTCGCGAGCAGCTAACGAACCGCGTTCAGCGCCTCGCGGAAGTCGGCGGTGGCGTGCTCGTGCGGGTAGCGACGGTGCAGTTCGACGTCAACCTCGCCGGCGACCAGCAGCAACGACGGCAGGGACCGGCGAGTAGCAGCGAACGCCGCCACCCCCTGCTCAACAGCCCGATCCAGCTCCCCAGCGCGCAGGGCAGTGGCGGCGAGGGTGAGTCGGGCCTCGGCCATCCGCATAGGTGAGCGTTCGATGCCGTCAAGCCCAGCGCCGAGGCGCAGAACCTCGGTGGCGTAGTGGTCGGCGAGAGTGTCGTGTTCAGCGAGCCGGCAGATATCCATCGCGTAGAACAGCCATTTGCCCGGATCGACCTCGAAGTGGTTGTCGGGGCGGTCGGGCGCACCGAGTTCGTCGAGTAGCCGCCGACCTCGATCGAGTGCCATCCGCGCGCCTTTGCGGTCGCCGAGCCGTGCCCGCGATTTGGCTTCCTGTGCGATCAGTTGAACCCCCACCCGTTGCCGGCCGGCGACTTCCTGGCCGGTTTGGGCGGCGGTCAGCGCCGCCTCGTGTCGGGACTGGGTGAGTGCGAACCAGGCCGCCATCTCCCATGCCCAGCCGCTGATGTCAGCATGACCGGCTTCGTCGCCGAGCTGGCGGGCGGCGATACGGGTGGCTTCAGCGCTGGCACGCATGCCGAGGTCGTACTCGACACAGCCGATCAGTAGTGCCAGCCAGCCCGCGCACACCAACAGTTCGCGGTGCTGCCGTAGGCCGGTCGGTCGCTGTAGCAGCCGCGCTACCTCACGCAGCCAACCCTGACCTTCGGCGCGGAGTTCCCCGGCGTCGCGCCACCCGTACTGGCAGCACAGCTCGGTGATAGTCGCCTGCAACGTCTCGATGGTGGCGGGGGCGGTGTCGCTGGCGTGCATTCGATGTAGCAGTTCGACGGTCTCGGACGGCCGGGTGTCGGTGGCGGCGGCGACATCCAGGGCGGCGCATGCGATCAGTTCCCCGCGAGTGGCGAGGACGTCGTCGATTCGGCGGGCCAGATCCTCACCGGGGCGGCGACGGCCGTTCTCAAGCCGGGAGAGATGCCCCTTATCGGCGGGCAGCAGCTCGGCGAGCGCGGCCAGGCTGAGGCCGTGAGCTTCCCGCGCCTGTCGCATTCGGGCGCCGAATGTTGGCATGTCTCGCGCCTCCCGCCGGAGTTGCCGGGTTGCCGGCGCAGGTTGGCAACCCGCAACCCGTCGACCGAGGTCAGCGTACCGCCGCAGGGTGTACCGGACGAGCACGCGCGGTGACTGGTGGGAGGCGTGGTGGCAGTTCACGCGGAGCGGAAACCTCAATGGCCGGCGGATGGCTTGGTGACCGCCGACGTGCCGCAGAAGGCACGAGCGAGCCAGGCGGAGCGGTCGGCGTCGGCACTGGATCGCCGGATGGACGGGGAGCATCTGCCGCGTCGGCCGCAGTGGCAGTGCCTGATGTGCGAGGCGGGTACGCCTTGGCCGTGCCACCCGGCGCGGGTGCGCCTGGCTGAGGCGTACGGACCTGACCGCATTGGCCTCTCCACTTACGTTGGCGGCCTGCTTTTCATCATCGCCGTGGAGTTGCCCGACGTGACGCCGGCCGAGCTGTACGAGCGCTTCGTGGCATGGACGCGCTGATGGGCAGCATCCACCCGGTCGACGAGGCCGGTAGCAAGGCTCACCTACGCAGTAGAAATGGCAGACGGCGGCCGGGTGGCAGTGCTGGAAGCCGTCGCCGCACCCCCATCAACGGCGGTCACTGGCCGAGTCTGGACGGCCCCCGATGACGAGCCACCTCGCGATCACCCCAACCTGGATCTGCGCTGGCTGTGGTGCGGACTGGCCCTGCCACACCCGCCGTCGAGAGTTGCAAGCGGAGTACCACGGAGCCCCGGTGTCGCTCGCCCTCTACCTGGCCGCCCAGTTGGTTGACGCTGCACAGGACCTGGCCCACGTTCCGGCCGGCCATCTGCACTATCGCTTCCTGGGTTGGACCCGATGAGCATTCTTCGTGCCGGTGACGAGAAGTTCCACTACAGCGACGGCTCCCACAAGTGGATCCCGCCGGACCCGGACTACGACCAGGATGTCTGGGACGAGCAGATTCGCCAGCACAAGCATGGCCACCTGCGAAACGAGCGTCCGAAGGTCCGCATCCAGCGGCTGATCTGAGGTGGGTGGCGGCGGTCAGAGGCTGGGGATGAGGAGTCCGCACACGCCAGTGGAAGCACCGCGGACAGGCTGCCAGCACGGCCGATGAGCGGATCCGGGTACGGGCGATGAGGACCGCGAGCATTGCCAGGCTGACCAGCAGCGCGAGGAACAGCGCGGGCGTAGCAACGTAGAGCCCGAAGAGCAGCGCCCGCGACCGTTCCGAGTCGCACACCTCGGCGCAGCGTTACGCCTGTTCAGAGGTGGCGGTGGCACCATGCGCGTCAGGCCCGATCTCAGCGACCATGGTGTCCGCGTCCTCGAACGACTCAACCGTGCGGAACCCCTCAGCGGCGTACACCTTCGCAGCGAAGTTCGCCCGCTCCACGCTCAGCGACACCGTGCGGATGCCACGTTCTCGTGCGGCCTGCAGAACGGCGCGCAGAAGCGTCCGCCCCACGCCCCGGCCCCGCCAGGTCTCCACCACGCCGATAGTCAGCTCTGGCACGTCGTCACTCACGTACCCGTAGCCGGGATCGGCGGAGGTCAGGTACCGGAACCAGGCCACGCCGACTGAACGACCAGCCGAGTCCACCGCAACCAGGCCGAAGTCGTCTGGTCCCATCCAGCCGGTGACGTAGTGAGCCAGCGCGGGGTTCGCCAGGATCTGTTCGCGCGACCAGTTGCGCTCAGGCAGCCAGTTCACGGCCTCCACGAGCATGTCGACCAGGAATTCGGAATCAGCAGAGGTGGCCGCGCGAATGCCGAGGTCAGTCACCGCCGTAGCCTCGCACAGGGCCGCTCCTGGCCAGCTCTGTGGTCGCTGCGCCCAGAAGAGGGTGTGCCCGCTGCCGCCCTCGGGGACGAAGTCCTCGGCGATGATTGCCAGCCCCGCCTGTCGCAGCCATGAGCGGTAACTGGAGGCGTCGGCTTGGCTCCACCACATGGTGGCGTTGCCATCGAGCCAGTTGTCGTCGGTGCCTGTCCAGGCGCTGTTGCCGACGGTGGTGAGCAGCCAGCCGCCGGGACGTAACCAGGTGGCGATGCTCTTGATGAGCTGCGGTTGATCGGCCAGGGGCATGTGGATGACTGCGTACAGGCAGACCACGGCGTCGAACGAGGCCGGCCGCAGGTCGAGCCGGGTGGCGTCGGCGCGGAGAAAGATGCCGTCGGGCACCAGACGGCGCGCCCGCTCGATCTGCACGTCGCTGATATCCACGCCGGTCACGCGGTGTCCAGCGTCGGCGAGGAAGCGGGCGACCGGCACCCCGCAGCCGCACCCGAGGTCGAGGACCGCTGCCGAGGCGGGCAGGCGCTGGTGTAAGCCGGCGAGCCAGGGAGCGTACTGGCCGTCGTCAGCGTCGTCCGATCGATAGTGGTAGGAGAGTGCGTCGTACCCACGCCGGACCACGTCACGCTCGTCACTCCTGCTCATTCCGGGAACGCTACGAGGCTCGGTGCCGCCTGCCGATCCATTTATCTCGGTACGGCTGAGCCCTGCCAGCGATAGAGGTCGCGCAGTAGGGAGATCTCGGCGTTGACGGTGATCGTCGACCCCTAGGGTGTTCTGATGTCGGCGGTTAACCTGCGGCGGTCGGCGCGTGCGGTCGTCCTCGATGAGGACGACCATGTTCTGCTGCTCAGACTCGCCATTCCCGATCCAGCGGGCACGATCGCCGTTTGGATCACTCCCGGGGGTGGTGTCGAGAACGGCGAGACGCCGTTGGCCGCCCTGCGGCGAGAGCTTCGCGAAGAGGTCGGTCTTGCTCTCGATGTCGACCCGCCTCACGTCTGGCACCAGGAGATCGTCGCCGCCGGGTTTGCACCCGGCCACGATGGCGTCGTGAACGACTACTTCCTGGTTCGGACCGCGTCGTTCACGCCGCGCGGTGCGATGAGCGATGAGGAACTCGCGGCCGAGCACGTCGTCGGCTGGCGTTGGTGGTCGCTGTCAGAGATCAGGGAGTACGTCGGCCCGGAACTGTTCTCGCCTCGCGATCTCGCCACGCCGTTGGCCGCATTGATCGCTGAGGGAGTGCCAACCCAACCCGTCGCGCTCGCCCTGTGAACCCGGGGACCAGCTGTAGCGACCCCTCAGCTTAGGTAGACTGGTCCGAAGTAAGATTCAATCTAGCTTCGGGAGGGTCGATGTTCGTCGGTCGGCGCACGGAACTCGACCTGCTCGCGAAGCAGCTTGATCATGTGAAACGCACCGGCGAGGGTCGCTCGGTCGCCTTACGCGGTCGCCGGCAGGTGGGCAAGTCGCGGCTGGTGCAGGAGTTGTGCGACCGGGTCGATCTGCCGTATTGCTTCTACACCGCGGTCAAGGGCGCGTCGAGCATCGAAGCGGTCAGCTACTTTCTCGGGGCCTTGCGCGACTCGTCGCTGCTTACCGCTGGCGGCCGTGATCTTCTGCCGTCTCAGCCGCCGGCCGGTGGCTGGGGAGACATGCTGCGGCTGTTGGCGGGTGTCCTGCCCGATACGCCGAGTGTGGTCGTCCTCGACGAACTGCCCTGGATCTCCGAGCAGGACGCGACCTTCGACGGGCACCTTCAGGTTGCCTGGGATCGGCTCATCTCCAGCAAACCAGTGCTCCTGTTGCTGCTCGGCAGTGATCTGCACATGATGCAGCGGTTCACCGAGTACGACCGGCCGTTCTACGGCAGGGCCACGAACTTGGTCCTCGGCCCGTTCAATCTTGCCGAAACCGCCGCCGTGACCGGGTTGAGCGGCGCGGACGCTATCGATGCACACCTGATCACCGGTGGGTTGCCGGGTGTCGCCCTGGAATGGTCCCCGGGCACACCTCCCGCCGAGTTCCTGAGTCAGGAGATTTCCAACAAGACGTCGGCGTTGTTCACCGTCCCCGAACAGTCCCTCGCGTCGGAGTTTCCCGCCCCCGACACTGCCCGGCGCATCCTGGAAGCGGTGGGCGGGGCAGGTAGCCGCACATTCAGCAACATCGCCGCTGCCGCCGGCGACCGCGGTGGCCCGGTCAGCTCCGGCACCCTTTCCCCTCTGCTTCACCGGCTTGTCGAGGAGAAACAAGTCCTCGCTGTCGACAAGCCGCTGTCCACCAAGCCCAGCAAACTGGCCCAGTACCGAATCGCCGACAGCAACCTGCGTCTGTACCTGGCCATTCTGCGCGACGTGCATCAACTGGTTCTGCGCGACCGAACAGCGGCTGCCCGCGCCGTCCTCGACAGTCGGTGGTCCAGTTGGCGGGGTAACGCCGTCGAGCCGATCATCCGCGATGCGCTCGCCATCTCCGCCGGTGCCGGCGGTTTGCCCTGGACCGACACGTGGGAAGTCGGTGGTTGGTGGAACCGGCAATCCAACCCGGAGATCGATCTTGTCGGAGCCGACCGCGCTCCGATCGCCTCCCGCATCGCGTTCGCCGGTTCCATCAAGTGGCAGGACGGCCCGTTCGACAGGCACCACCTCGACGAACTGCGCCGTCACGCCCCGCTGATCCCGGGTTTTCAGCCCGGGGTCAGCGGCTTGGTCGCGGTCAGCCGCTCCGGAGCCGACCTCCCGGCCGGGGCCGTGGATCTGATCTGGGGGCCTGACGACATCGTCCAGGCGTGGTCGGCCTGACGCTGTCCAGCGATGCGCGGGCTGCCCTGGGTGATGTGGGTGGGTCAGGCGGGTGGCGTCGGCTGGCGGCGCCGGCGCTCGATGTCCCGCTGGACCTCGGGATCCCACAGGGACGCGTTCCAGTCCTCCGGCTGCGTCTCGATGTCGAGCGCCAACCGGGCAGGCTGACTCCCCGCCTGTTGGGGCACCTGTCCCGGCGGAGCATCCTGCGTGTCACGTGGCGGGATGCCCCCGGCGGGGGTGGCCGGGTCAGCGAGCCGACGGGTGGCTCTGCGGTGGGTGACCAGGGCACCGATGCCGAGCAGGATCGCGGCGGCCGCCCGGACGACGTGGAAGGCGGTCGGGGTCTTCACCGGCAGGAGGTACGACAGGAAGAGGAGTAAACCACCCGCTCCGACCGCCCAATGCCGGACCGTCGCCGCGGCGATCGAGTGCGCGTCGATAACGCGCTTGGTGACATTCGACCAAGTGAGGAAGGCGGCGAAGAGGGCCAGCGGCACGGCGATCGACAGGGCGCTGATTGCCCCTCCGGTCGGCGACGTCAGCAGGTCGGCGGCGATCGCAGCGCGCACCAACGAGAGCCCTGCGAAGATCACCACGAGCGTCACCAGAGCCCCTGGGCCGCCTGCCAGTGCGCGGGTGGCCGGGGCGGCGGCGTGGCGCCGCCGATGCAGGTGTGCCCTTGCCCAGGATGGTCGAGCTTGCTCCCGCAAGTCGAGCAATTCATTCTGCACCCCCGTGCTAGCTGTCGCGACGCGCCAGGCTAGCAGCGCGGTCGGGGCGCCGGGGGTGGCAGTGTGGAGGGTCAGTGGGCTGCGGCGTCGGCGCGGGCGCCGTGGCCGGCCGGGCGTCGGGACCAGCACTGGGGGCGCTGTCGGACGGCGAGCTCCAGGGCCTGATGGTCGGACTCGATCATTTCCCGGGCTATTCGACGCGCCATTTCCAGGCGGTCGACGTGCATGTCAAGATCCGTCGGGCCGGCGCCTGCCATCTCGAACTCCTTGTCAGCGTTCGAACTAGTCGCATCATGCGTCACGCCGAGAATCGTCACCATTCCCCGATCGGTGGAAAGCTTCCGCCGTACGGTTCGGTGTCACTTACCCCGGTTGCGCCGATGGTAGCGGTGGCCGCGCCACGTCGCCCGGAACTGCGTACACCTGGCCTTGCCTGCGGTTTGTACATTGCACGGTGCGCGGGTCGGGGGGCGCGACAAGTCCGGTGAGGGATCTTCGTTTCGGGAGGACCGCCGTGCAGCATTCGAGCAGGACCGATCCCTTGTTCGTCGCCGTCGAATCAGAATCGATCACCCGGGCGGATGTCGCCGGGCTCATCGCGGGGCGGCTGGCCGCCGTTCGGGTGCCGGGGTTGCTCTCGGTGGCCCGCTGCCAGGCGATCACCGCCGCCCTCGCCAACGCGCCGATGGACCGCTACGACGAGAGCCGGGTCTTTCCCGTCGTCGCCAAGTTCGGTCCGGCCATCAACGACCACCGGTCGGCCGGGGAGCTCCGCGAGGACTACTGGGACGCGGCCAGCGCGGCCGAGAAGAGCTGGTCCACGCTGGGCGTGTCGGACTCGCCCCGGGACCTGTGCCTGGCCGCGTTCCGCGGTGCCTGGCCGGACGTGGCACCCGGGCGGCGGCAGGGTCGGGAGATGCACGTCGGCGTCGTCCGTGAGATCAACGCGGGGCTCCAGGTGCACTTCGACGACGCGGTACGGGAGTACGCGGGCCGGCTGCTCGACAGCGAGGTGGTGGCCCAGTTGGCGTTCAACATCTACATCCGGGTGCCACCGGCCGGTGGTGAGACGGTGCTGTGGCGGCGGCGGTGGCAGCCGGACGACGAGCCGCTGCGGATCCCCGGCGGGTACGGCTTCCAAGAGGCGGTGGCCGCCGGCACGCAGTCGTTGACGTTGCGCCCCACGCTCGGGGAGGGCTTTCTGTTTGATCCGCGGCACTATCACACGGTGCGTCAGGCGTCGGATGGCCGACGGATCTCCATAGGATGTTTCGTCGGGCTCACCGACGATGGTCGACTGGCCCTCTGGTCGTAGTGAAGGGCGTTTCCCCATGGTGGACAGAAGCGACGTCGAGGCGGCCGCGGCCCTTGTCGAGGGGCGGGTCCGGGAAACCCCGGTCATCGCCGTCGACGGCGCCGATCTGGGTGTGCCGGGGCAGCTCAGTCTCAAGTTGGAGCTGCATCAGCACACCGGCTCGTTCAAGCCGCGCGGCGCGTTCAACCGGATGCTCCAGGGGTCCCTGCCCTCGTCCGGAGTGATCGCCGCGTCGGGTGGCAACCATGGCCTCGCCGTCGCGTACGCGGCCCGGTCGTTGGGCGTGCCGGCGGAGGTCTTCGTGCCGGTCACCGCCTCGCCGGTGAAGGTGCAGCGGTTGGCCGGGCTGGGCGCACAGGTGCGCCAGGTCGGCCAGCACTACGCCGAGGCCCTGGCCGCGAGCACGCAGCGGGCCGCGGAGACCGGCGCGCTGGTGGTGCACGCGTACGACCAGCCGGAGGTGGTGGCCGGTCAGGGCACCGTCGGCCGGGAGCTGGAGCGGCAGGTGGACGGGATCGACACCGTGCTCGTGGCGGTCGGCGGCGGCGGGTTGGTGTCCGGCATCGCCAGTTGGTTCGGTGGCTCGGTACGCGTCGTGGCGGTCGAGCCGGAGCAGATCCCCACCCTGCACTCGGCCCTGAAGGCGGGTCGTCCGGTCGACATCGAGGTGGGTGGCATCGCCACCGATTCGTTGGGTGCCCGGCGGATCGGCGAGATCGCCTTCGACACCGCCCGCCGGACCGAGGTGGTGTCCGTGCTGGTCCGCGACGAGGACCTGGTGCGGGCGCGCCGGCTGCTCTGGTCGGAGCTGCGGGTCGCCGCCGAGTTGGGTGGCGCCGCCGCGCTGGCCGCGCTGGTCGGCGGCGCGTACGTGCCGCAGGCGGGGGAGCGGGTGGCAGTGATCATCTGCGGTGGCAACACCGACCCGAGCGACCTGGGCCCGGCCGCGCCGCACTGACCGGCCGCGCCGCACTGACCGGCCGCGCCGCACTGACCGGCCGCGCCGCACTGACCGGCCGCACCGTGCTGACCGGTCAGTCGCCGTTGCGCAGCCGGCGCAGCGCGTGCTCCACCTGGAGGGTGTCCAGGTGGGTGTCGCCGAGGAGTCGCCGACGGTCGGCCAGTAACTGCTCGTACACCTCGATCGCCGCGTCGACCTGCTCCTCGAGTAGCAGCACCAGGGCCAGGGTGGATCGGATGGCGAGCACCTCGCTGCGGTCGGCGTGCCGGGGTTCCACAGTGGCCAGGGTGGCGCGCAGCTCGGCTTCCGCCTCGGCGAACCGGTCCTGCGCCTGCATGCAGCGGGCCAGCGTGTGCCGGGCCTGCCAGGTCTCCGGTTGGTTGAGCGGCCACAACCGGTAGCGGACCTCCAGGATGGCGTGCAGCATCTCCTCAGCCTCAGGCGCCCGTTGCTGGGCCAGCACCGCCAGCGCCAGGCTGTGTCGCACGATCATGGTGTCCCAGTGTTCCGGGCCGCGTACCTGATCCTCGGCGGCGACGATCTGCCGCAGCTCCAACTCGGCCTCCGGCCACTGCCGCTGCGCCATGATCGCCTTGGTGAGCTTGTGCCGGCTGGCGAGGGTGTCGGCGTCGTCGCTGCCCAGCACCCTGGTGCGGTCAGCGATCACCTCGCGGAGCACCCGGTCGGCCATCTCCGGCTGGTTGCGCTCCAGCCAGGTGCGGCCCAGTTCGTGGCGCAGCGCCAGCACCTGCGGCCGGTCCAGGTCGTGGTCGTACGCGGCGCAACCGCGCACGATCGGGTCGAGGATGTCGAAGGCCGAGCCGGGTAGGCCGACCGCGATGAGGTAGCGGGCGGTGAGTCGGGCCAGCTCCAGCGCGCGGCGTACCGTCTCGGGGTCGTGCTTGTGCTTCTGCGGCACGAGGTATTCCCGCACGGCCTCGACCAGGTGCGGCACCAGCACGTCCCAGTTGGGCCAGGCCGCCGAGTCGTCCGGGTTCTGCCCTTCGGTGGCGGCGAGCAGCAGCTTCATGACCAGCCCGTGGTATTCGGCGATCTGCTCACGCACCTCGTCGCGGTCGCGGAACATCGCGTGCACCAGTGGGTGCAGCGAGAGCACGTGCGCGAACGCGGGGTCGGTGACCTCCTCCTGCACGTCGAAGTCGACCAGGGCCAGGTTGCCGATGCCCTCCAGCACCTTCACCCGCTGCCGGCCGGTGAGCCCCTTGAAGAGCGGAGACTCGGCCAGGATGGCCGGCTTGAGCACCACCTCGTAGGGCACCGGGGAGATGCTCAGGCAGGCCAGCACGTTGAGCAGTGGTCGGCTCTGTTGGAGTTGGCGGCGGGCCAGCAGGTCCAGTGAGATGTCGTCGACCTCGCGGACGATCTCCAGGCCGAGGGACTCGTCGAGGTCGACGTCGGCGGCGTCGCGGGGTGAGCGGAACCGACGCTGCACAGCGGTGCGGTAGTCGGCGAAGGTGGTGATTGTGGATGAGCCGCGCCAGACCGGGCTGGCGTTGACCGACCGTAGGTAGTTGCCGGCGGCGCGCAGGGCGAGAGGCAGCCCGCCCAGCTCCCGGGCGAGTTCCCGGGCGTCGGCCTGCCCGCCGGCCTGGGCGCCGGCCCGGTCGATGAGCACCTTCGCGCCGGCGTCGGCGTCGAGTGGGCGCACCTGGTGCAGCACCGACCAGGTGCCCCAGGTGGCCCGGTTGCCGTCCCGGCTGGTCACGATGACCATGCCGTCCTCGGCCTCCGGGCTGCGCAGCCAGCCGGTGCCGTCGGCGAGGACTCCGTCGGTGGGGCCCAGGCTGGCGGGCTCGTCCGCACTGTCGAAGATCAACAGCCAGGGCTGCGCGGCCTGGTTGAGGTAGCGCCACACCAGGTCGGTGGCGCTGATCATGCCGGCCCAGGCCTGGTCGACCTGGGTCTCCGACGCGCCGAGTTGGCTGACCACCTCCCGCATCCCGGAGTTGAGCCGCCCCGCCTGCACCCACCAGACCGTACGGCCGTCGGCGCGGGCCCGACGGGCGATCTCCAGCGCGACGTGGCTCTTGCCGGAGCCGCCCATGCCGCAGAGGATGTGCACCGCGGGTCGGCCTCCGGCGTCTTCCCCCGGCCGCATGATCTCGCCGATCAGGTCGTCACGCCCGTGCAGCGGGCTGTCCAGTCGCCCGAGCGGTGGATCGACGGAGACCCGACTCGGCCGGTCGTACGCAGGCCGAGGCACGCCGGCATCCTCGGGTGGAACGTCCGCAGTCAATGCGGTCCCCCTTCGGTGGCGAATTCACAATGGGGCGGAGGCGAAAGATCCTGTCCATCTGATGGACAGTCGGAGGGATTGCCATCCGCACCATGTCGACAGCAAGCGTATCCATCCCCGTACTGGGTTGCACACTCTCCGTTCAGGCCACCCGGCTGACCAAAATCAGCGCGGGAATTCCCAATTCGCCGCTGATTCCGGCCGATCCGCCGTGCGCGGCACTCGACACGGGCATCCACGATGGACTTATGAACTGGTCGCCAATCCAGGACGTCGTCGACTGGGGTTCCGTGCCGGACTGGTTCGGCGCGGTCGGCTCCATTGCCAGCGTGCTCTTCGTCTACCTCGGATTGCGGCGGGAAATCCGTGCCCGTCGCGACGACGATCTGCGGGTCCGGGCCAACCAGGCTCGGCTGGTCTCGGCGGTGGCCGAGATTCGCGGCACCTCGGTGCTGCGGGTCGCGGTGGCCAACGAGAGCGACGCCCCGGTGCTGGACGTGGTGGTGCTGGCCCGGCTCGCCCCGCCCGACGATCCGGACGCCCCACCGGTCGAGCTGGCGGCGGCGAAACAGGTCCGGCGGATTCCCGGCCGCGACGTGCACGACCTCTTCGTCACCGTCGCGGCGGAGCATCGGCTCCGCCCGGCCGACACCGTTCTGGTGGACCTCACCTTCACCGACCACGACGGTAATCGCTGGCACCGGATCGGTGCCGGCCAACCGGAGCCGGTGGGCTGACCGGAGGAGGAGATGGTCCGGCGACGAGTCACTCGCCGGACCACCTCCAACCGTCAGAGGGGATAGGTGCGGGCGACCGCCAGCATCTCCGAGCTGTGCGACCCGACGACGCCGACGGCCGGCGGCCGGGGGCGGAAGCCGGGCAGCGCGTCCAACCCGTCACTGGCATCCATCGCTCGCAGCGCGACCTGCCCGGCGATCGGGCGCACTGTCAACACGACCTCGATGCCCTCCGCCGGCGGGGCGTGGAACACCAGCCCGAAGCCCCACTTCCCGGCGCGGGGCTCCACCGGCACCGACCGCCCCGCCACGTCGGCGCGCAGCACGGTGGCGGTCGACGTGTCGACGTGCAGGGTGGCGAGCCGGGCCACCCGCTGCGGGGTGAGCCGCAGCCGCAGCGTGCGCTCGCCGCCCGCGGTGGCGTCGGCCACCACCTCCAGCTTCGGCGCCGGCAGGTTCGCCGACTGCGCCGGACCGGCCCGCAACTCACCGTCGCCGAGCCCGGGGAAGTCGTCGCCGACATCGGTGACCCCGTCGACGTAGCCGTCCGTCCACGGCTGCGGGTCGCTCTCGTGGCTGAGCCAACGGGCCTGGCCGGTGCCGGCGTCCAGGGCGTACATCAGGTGGGTGGGAGCGGGGTGGGCGGCGTCGAACCGGTCGACGCCCAGGCCGACCCCGGCGAGCACCACCGCCGCCACAGCGGCGGCGCCGGCCGGCAGCACCGCGAGCCGCCGGGCCCGCAGCGCGAGCAGACCACGCTGGCCGCCGGCCTGCGGGTGCAGCAGGTCGACCACCGGCAGGGCGACCAGGCCGAGCAGCACCGCGACCAGCGCGGCCACCCCGCCCATGGCCATCCCCAGCGCGGGGAAGAGCAGCACCACGGTGGGCAGCAGGATGACCACACCCACTGCCGCGGCGGCCGTCACCGCCACCACCGGCCACGGTCCGGTCTGCCGGGTACGCAGCGCGACGAGCCCGCCGAGGGCGCCGGCCAGCGCCGGCACTGTGGTGAGGTACGCCCCACCCGGCACCGCCACGGCGAGCAGCACCCCGAGCACTGCCAGCCAGGCCAGTCCGCCGACGGCCAGCGCGGCCGGGCCGATCCGGCGGCGGGTCAGCGCGTACCAGGTGAACAGGATGGCGGCGGCGAGCGCCAGGACGGCCAGCCGGTACCAGATCGGCCGGTACGGGTCGAGCAGTTCCGCGTACCCCGGTCGGATCGTGGTGATCGCCAGCCAGAGCAGTTGGGCGGCGACCGGCGCGGCGATGATCGGCACCAGGGCCAGCGCGAAGCCGGCGGCCAGCCGGCCGGTGCTGGCCCGGCCGCTGCGGCGGGTCAGCCAGCCCAGGGCGGCCACCAGTGCCACCGCGAGCAGGGCCAGCGGCACTGTGAGCCAGCCGGGGTAGCGGACCAGCCCGCCGGGGACGGGGAAGTAGGTGGCGTCGTGCCCGGAGCGCAGGTCGGTCAGGTCGGTGCCACCGAACTCCCGGGCGAGGCCCAACGCGTTGTCCCCGTGCTGCTGGAGGCTGCCCCGGTCCATGGCGGCCGGGGTGTCCAACGGCGTGTGGTAGATCGCGCCCCCGTCGATGTACGCCGAGTTCAGCCCGACGAACTTCTGATCGAGGAAGGCGGTGAAGTCGGTGTCGTTGGGCAGCGCGCGGTAGATCTCCACAGCGAACGAGGTGCCGACCGGGTGTGGGGCGGCCCGGCCGAAGATGTCCACCAGCTTCGCGTTGTTCCGGGACGTCTCGAACATGATCACGGGCCCGGTGGAGCCCCGCGCCTCCAGGTTCAGCACCACACCGCCGTCGGCGGCCAGCGGGTGGCTGGCGGCGAACGCGGCCGCGCCGCAGAGGCACGCCTCCTCGGCGTCGGTCAGGACGAAGACGATGTCGTTGCGCGGCCGGGAGCCGGTGGTCAGCGCGCGGGCCACCTCCAGGATCGTCGACGTGCCGGCCGCGTCGTCGTTGCCGCCCGGCCCGGTCTGCACCGAGTCGTAGTGGGCGACCAGGAAGACCCGGCCCGTCGAGTCGGTGCCCGGCATCCGGGCCACCACGTTGCGGACCCGGGCCAGCGTCGCCCCTCCCGCCGCCCCGCTGAGCTGACCGGCCTCCGGTGCCACGGTGTCCTGCACCTCGGTCTCCAGGCCCAGCCCTCGCAACTGCTGCTCAAGGTGAGCGCGGACCTGCTCGTTGGCCGGGCTGCCGGCGACGTGCGACCGGGCGGCGATCACCTGGACGTCCTCGTACGCCCGGGCGGCACTGAACGCGTCCGCCGGGGCGTCGGCCGGCTTCGGGGCGGGGGTACGCAGGTCGAGCAGACTGCCGGCGCCGACGGCGGCCAGCGCGACCAGAGCCGCCGCGGCGGCCACGAGCCGCCGGCGCGGCCGGGTCAACGCGCGGTCGGCAGGGGGTACGCCCGGGACCGGACGGGGTGGCGTGCCCGTCGTGGCCGGGGTGGTGGGTGCTCCCACGGGAACTCCTCGGGGGGTGGTGGGGCCTGGGGTGGGATCATCCTGCCCGTCGGCGGCTGTGGAGGGGATGGCCGGTACGTCAGGCGTCCATCAGCCGCCCGGTTTGTCCGCGGCCGAGCAGTGATGCGCTCCATCCCCGCCCGCGCCGGAGGCATCGTGTTGTGTGCGACCGTTGTCTAATACAGGATCAGCGGGGCACTCGGAAGGAGCCCGACATCACCAGCGAACTCCCGCGTCTCGCGGCGGTGACCCGGCCGCACCGGGGGGCCGGCTCGGCCGGTTCCCCAGTTGTGCCGTACCCGCACGGTGGTCTGGCGCGGCACGCCAACCTGCCGCCGGGTGAGCGGCTGCGCGTGCTGCTGGTGGAGGACGACGAGGGCGACGCCTTCCTGGTCGGTGAGCTGCTCGCCGAGACGAACTCGATGATCGACCTGCTGGTCGCCACCAGCCTGCGGGAGGCGCGGCAGCGGATCAACGACGTCGACTGCGTCCTGCTCGACCTGGGTCTGCCCGACGCGCAGGGGTTGGACGGGCTGCGCCAGGTGTTGGAGATGTCCAGCGGGGCCGCGGTCTGCGTGCTGACCGGCCGCACCGACGAGCACCTGGGCGTCGTGGCGGTCGCCGAGGGCGCCCAGGACTACCTGGTCAAGGGCCAGGTCGACGGGGTGCTGCTGACCCGGGCGCTGCGCTACGCCGTGGAGCGTAAGCGCGCCGACGAGAACGCCCGCCGGTTGCGCGAGGTCGAGCTGCGCCAGGCCGAGTCGGCCCGACTCGAACGCGGTCTGCTGCCCCAACCGCTGATGACCACCGACCAGGTCGCGGTGCACACCTTCTACCGGCCGGGCCGGCACGCCGCCCTGATCGGCGGGGACTTCTTCGACGTGGTGCAGACCCACCCGGACCGCCTCGACCTGATCGTCGGCGACGTCTGTGGGCACGGGGTGGACGAGGCCGCGCTCGGGGTCGAGCTGCGGGTGGCCTGGCGCGCCCTGGTGCTCGCCGGGGTGCCGGACGACGAGGTGCTGCCCGCCCTGGAGCAGGTGCTGATGAGTGAGCGCCGCCTCCAGGAGATCTTTGCGACGGTGGCCACCGTCAGACTGGACCTGGACGCCAACCGGGCCACAGTCCGACTGGCCGGGCACCCGCCACCGCTGCTGCTCTCCGGCGGCCGGGTCGCCCCGGTGCCCGCGCCCGGCGGCCTGCTGCTGGGCGTACGACCCCGCCGGCCGATTGCCTACGACCTGGAGTTCGACACCGATGACTGGTCCCTGTTGATGTACACCGACGGCCTGATCGAGGGGCGGGTGGGTGCCGGCAACGAACGGCTCGACGTGCCGGGCCTCAGTGGCTTGCTGGACGAGCCGGCCAACCGTTCGGTGTCGCTGCCCGAGCTGCCGGCGTGGTTGGTCGGGCGGGCCGAGCGGCTCAACGGTGGTCCGCTCGCCGACGACGTGGCCATGCTGCTGGTCAGCCGGGGCGGTGGCCGGTGAGGCCGGTCATCGGCGGCTGGAGTCTCCGCCGCCGGGTGATCACCCTGCTCTCCGTCGTGGGCTTTCTGTTGATCGGGCTGGCCGGCGCGGAAGCGGCGGTGGCCGCCCGCAACCGCACCCAGATCGACGCGGTGCTCAATGAGACCGGCCCGTTGCGGGTGCAGTCCCAGGAACTGCTCAACGCGCTGCTCGACCAGGAGACGGCGATCCGCGGGTACGCGGTCAGCGGCAACCAGGACGACCTGAGCCCGTACCGGGAAGGGCTCGCTCAGGAGCAGAGCGTCATCGCCTCGATGCGGAAGCTGCTCGACGACTATCCGGGGATCAGTCAGGAGCTGCGGACCGTCGAGGAGCGTGTCACGCAGTGGCGGCGGTCAGTCGCGGAGCCGGTGATCGTCACCACCGAGCAGAGCGGCACCAGCGCCGGGCAGGCGTTGGTCACCGAATCGGCCCGGCAACAGTTCGACGAGGTGCGCTCGGCGGTGAACGACCTCCAGGAGGAGGTCCTGGCCGCCCGGGAGCAGACCGCCGCCAACGTGCGTACCAGCAGCAACGTGCTGGTCGTCCTGCTGATCGTGGCCGCCCTGGTGGTGGTCATCGCCGGTGCGGTGCTGCTGCTCTCGCTGGACCGGATGGTGGTCCGGCCGCTGACCGGCCTCGCCAACCAGGTCCGCGAGGTCGCCGAAGGCGACTACCAGCACCGCATCGCCACCGTCGGCCCGCCGGAGTTCATCCAGCTCGGCGAGGACGTGGATGCGATGCGGCAGAAGATCGCCGCCGACCTGGCCGAGGTCCGGGCCGCCCGCGAGCGCATCGAGTGGGTGAACAGTCAGCTCCAGAAGCAGGCCGAGGAGTTGACCCGTTCCAACCGGGACCTGGAGCAGTTCGCGTACGTGGCCTCGCACGACCTGCAGGAGCCGCTGCGTAAGGTCGCCAGCTTCTGCCAGCTGCTCCAGCGCCGTTACGCCGGGCAGCTCGACGAGCGGGCCGACCAGTACATCGCCTTCGCCGTGGACGGCGCGCAACGGATGCAGCGCCTGATCAACGACCTGCTCGCGTTCTCCCGGATCGGGCGGCTCACCACCGGCTTCGTCGAGGTCGACCTCAACAAGGTGATGGGCGACGTGGCCGGCCAGACCGAGGCCGCCCGGCAGTACGCGGACGCCGAGTTGACCTGGGCCGAGCTGCCGACGATCTCGGGTGAGGAACCGCTGCTCACCAATTTGCTGGCCAACCTGGTGAGCAACTCGATCAAGTTCCGCCGCCCGGACGTGCCGTCGAAGGTGCACGTCTCGGCCCGCCTGGTGGGTGCCGAGTGGGAGATCACCTGCCAGGACAACGGCATCGGGATCGAGCCGGAGTTCGCCGACAAGATCTTCGTGATCTTCCAGCGGCTGCACTCGAAGGACGCTTACCCGGGCACCGGCATCGGGTTGGCGATCGTCAAGAAGATCGTCGAGTACCACGGCGGCCGCGTCTGGGTGGACACCGACGTGCCCGAGGGCACCGCGATCCGGTTCACCCTGCCGGCACTTCCCGAGGACGTCGCGGCGGCTGCCGCCGCCGATTCCGCGGTGGAGCCGACCGATGGTGACGCGACGCCCTCGACCGAGGCGCCGGCAGAGCTGATCGAGCAGGCCGACGGGCCGGACCAGCCGGACCGGGCCGACCGGACGCTGGAAAGCGGTAGAACGGGTGACATGAAGGAGACGGTGGGATGACCGCGCCGGCGGACGGCAAGAGCCCGATCGAGGTCCTGCTCGTCGAGGACGACCCCGGTGACGTGCTGATGACCCAGGAGGCGTTTGAGGAACACAAGCTGCGTAACCGGCTGACCGTCGTCTCCGACGGGGCCGAGGCGCTCGCCTACCTGCGCCGGGAAGGTCAGTACGCCGACGTGACGGCGCCCGACCTGATCCTGCTCGACCTCAACCTGCCCCGGCGCGACGGCCGGGAGGTGCTGGAAGAGATCAAGAAAGATCCGGACCTGCGCCGGATCCCGGTGGTGGTGCTCACCACCTCGCAGGCCGACGAGGACATCCTGCGCAGCTACCAGCTGCACGCCAACGCCTACGTGACCAAGCCGGTGGACTTCGAGCGCTTCATCTCGGTGGTCCGTCAGATCGACGAGTTCTTCGTCAGCGTGGTCAAGTTGCCGCCGCGTGGCTGACACCCTGCTGGACGACGTCAGCGGCCTGCTCTGGGAGGCCGCCGACCAGGTCGTGCTGCCACTGTTCCGCAAGCTCGACGACGATGACGTGTCGGAGAAGGCGCCCGGTGAGGTGGTCACCGTCGCGGACCGCCGGGCCGAGGAACTGCTCTCGGCGGGGCTGCGCCGGCTGCGGCCGGGCTCGAAGGTGGTCGGCGAGGAGGGTGTCGCCGACGATCCGGGGTTGCTGCGGCACCTCCGCGACGGCGGGGACGTCTGGCTGGTCGACCCGGTCGACGGGACCGCCAACTTCGCCGCCGGTCGCCGGCCGTTCGCCCTGATGGTGTCGCTGCTGACCGACGGGCGACCGGCCGCCGGCTGGATCCTCGACCCGCTGGCCGGCACTCTCGCCTCCGGCTCGGCGGACGAGGGCACCCTGCTCAACGGTCGACCGGTGGACGGCACCGGCTCGGTGCCGCCGCTCGGCGAGCTGCGCGGCGCGGCGATGACCCGGTTCCTGCCGCCGGAGACCCGCGACCGGGTCCGCGCCGGCGGGCGGCGGCTCGGTGAGCTGCTGCCCGGCCAGCACTGCGCCGGTCGGGAGTACCTGGACATCCTCACCGGCGAGCAGCAGTTCGTCCTCTTCTGGCGCACCCTGCCCTGGGACCACGGCCCGGGCACCGTGCTGGTCCGTGCCGCCGGGGGCGTCGCCCGCCGATTCGACGGCGTCGACTACCACCCCGCCGACGACGGCCGCGGTCTGCTCGTCGCCGCCAACGAGCAGGTCTGGGCCGACGTGCGCGAGGCGCTCCTCAGCCCCTGATCCGCGCGCTGCGCGACCGCGCTGGAACGCTGCGTCGACATCGAGGCAGCCTGAGGTTCAGCAGGCTGGTCACCCGCCCACGATCCGGTATCGTGACCGGCGGTCTCCGCCAGCGGGCCGCCGACCGGCGTCGCCATGCAGCGTTCAATCGGAGGCCGGCGGTCGACGGAAGGACGCTTTCGTGCCCAGGAACAGGTTCAGCCCGCGGCTCGGTCGCCGCGCTCTGTTCGCCGTGCTCGCCGCCGTCGCGCTGGTGCTCGGCGGTGCCGCGGTGCCCGCGTACGCGGAGCCGGACGAGGGTGGCAGCAAGAAGCTGCGGGACGCGCTGGAGCTGACCGCCAGGGGCCACATCGAGGCCAAGGCCAAGCTGGACAACTCCAAGCGTCGCCAGACCGCGCTGGCCGGCGAGCTGACGACGATCGAGGGTCGGCTGGTCGGGCTCACCAGCCAGGTGGGTGAGGTGGCCGCCCAGTCGTACCGGGTGGGTCGGCTGAGCGCTGTCTCGATGCTGCTCAACACGGCCACGCCGGAGGCGTTCCTGGAACGCGCGGGCGACCTCGACCTGATGGCTCAGCGGGACAGCAAGCGGCTGCGTGACCTCACCGAGGCCCGGCAGCAGGCGCAGCAGGCCAAGGTGGCCATGGACGCCGAGGTTCGGGAGCAGCAGAAGCAACTCGCCGTGATGGCGAAGAAGAAGAAGGAAGCCGAGGAGGCGCTCGCCGAGGTCAGCTCCGGCGGCAGCAACGGTTTCAGTGGTGGCAGCTCCACCTCGGCGAAGCCGGCACCGCGTAACTCCGACGGGTCCTGGCCGTCGGAATCCTGCTCGGTGAAGGACCCGACGACCTCCGGGTGCATCACTCCGCGCACCCTCAACGCGCTCAAGCAGACCCAGGCGGCCGGCTACAAGCGGCACGTCTCCTGCAAGCGCAGTGGTGGCGGCGGCGAGCATCCGAAGGGCCGTGCCTGCGACTTCTCGGCCGCCACGAACGGCTTCGAGGACAAGAACGCGACGGGCGGCGACAAGGCGTACGGGGACAGCCTGGCCGCCTGGCACGTGCGCAACGCCGATCGGCTGGGCGTGCTCTACGTGATC
The DNA here is from genome assembly GCF_040648775.1 of Micromonospora sp. NPDC049089. NCBI lineage: Bacteria > Bacillati > Actinomycetota > Actinomycetes > Micromonosporales > Micromonosporaceae > Micromonospora > Micromonospora sp. NPDC049089. The sequence continues at coordinate 5,945 of NZ_JBEZEH010000018.1, read as the reverse complement.
TGGTACCGGCAGATCTGGCATCCCGGCACCGGTTGGCGCTCGTACAGTGGAAGCGGCTCTCCGGCGGCGAGCCACACGAACCATGTTCACCTCTCGATGTACTGACCCGGAGCACCAGCTTCGCTGCGTACCATCGCGACGATGAGCTCCCCACCGTCCGACGTAGCGGCCCTTCCGGCGCCCCCGGCCCAGCCCGTGCCGATCACCGGCCGGGCGCTGCCCAACGGCCTGGCCGCGTTCCTGGTCTTCTTCTCCAGCGGTGCCGTGCTGGTGCTGGAGACCGTCGCGCTGCGCCTGGTCGGCCCGTACGTCGGGGTGACCCTTCAGGTGACCAGCTCCGTGATCGGCATCGCGTTGGCCGCGATCGCCTACGGGGCGTGGACCGGCGGCTGGCTGGCCGACCGGCGTGACCCGCGGGGCCTGCTCGCGCCGGCGTTGGTGCTGGCCGGCATCGCCACCGCTGTCACCCTGCCTGTCGTCCGGTACGCCGGCGAGGTGCTGCGCGGTGGCGCGGCCAGCGCGATCCTGCTGCTGGTGGCGCTGGCGGTGTTCGTGCCGGCCGCGCTGCTGGCCGCGGTCACCCCGCTGGTCGTGAAGCTCCAGCTGGCCGACCTGCGCCGCACCGGCCAGGTGGTCGGTCGACTCTCCGGGATCGGCACCCTGGGCGGCATCACCGCGACCCTGCTGACCGGGTTCGTGCTGGTCGCCGCGCTGCGCAGCACCGTCATCCTGCTGGCCCTGGCGCTCGCCCTCGGGCTGGTCGGCATCGGCCTCGGCTGGTACCTGCGCCGAGAGGAGCCCACCGAGCTGCCCGGTCCGGCCCGGGCCCGGGCCGCGCTGGCCGTGCTCGGCCTGGCCGGGGCGGGGCTGAGCACCGTGGCGCCCAACCCGTGCGACATCGAGACGGCGTACCACTGCGCCCGGGTCACCGCGGACCCCTCCCGGCCCAGCGGACGGACGCTGCTGCTCAACTCCGCCCAGCACTCGTACGTGGACCTCGCCGACCCGAAATACCTGGAGTACGCGTACACGAAGTGGATCGGCGCGGTCGGCGACGTCGCCGCGCCGGCCGGTCAGCGCCTGGACGCGCTGCACCTGGGCGGCGGTGGGTTCACGGTGCCGCGCTACCTGACCGCGACCCGACCGGGCACCGACAACCTGGTGTTCGAGATCGACGGCGGGCTGGTCGAGCTGGGTGAGCAGGAGCTGGGCGTACGGCCGGGGCCGGACCTGCGGGCGGTGGTGGGTGACGCCCGGATGCTGGTTGCCGGCGAGCCGACCGACAGCCGTGACCTGGTGGTCGGCGACGCGTTCGGGCACCTGGTGGTGCCCTGGCACCTGGCCACCCGGGAGATGGCCGCCGACGTCCGGCGGGTGACCCGCCCCGGCGGTGTGTACGTGCAGAACGTCATCGACTACCCGCCGCTGCGGTTCATCCGCGCCGAGTTGGCCACGGTGGCCGCCGAGTTCGGGCATGTCGCGTTGATCGCGCCCCCGGAAGCGCTCGCCGAGGAGCAGGGCTCCAACTTCCTCATCGTCGGCTCCGACGCGCCGTTGCCGCTGGAAGCCGTCCGGGCCCGGCTGGCCGAGGTGGACCCGAAGGTCAGCCTGCTGTCCGGTGCGGCGCTGACGGACTTCGTCGGTCAGGCGATGGTGTTGACAGACGACTACGCCCCGGTTGACCAACTGCTGGCCACCGCCTGATCGGGTGACAATCCTGACCGATTCCGATACTCCAGGTGTAGGCGGGCCGTTACTGGGCAACATCGCTCACCATGGGCGGTGGGGACCGGAACGGCGCGCAGTTGCTCGATGAGCGGTACCGGCTGATCGAGCAACTCGGCGCGGGTGGCATGTCGGTGGTCTGGCGTGGCTATGACGAGGTGCTGGGTCGCCAGGTCGCGGTGAAGGTGTTGGCCTCCCGGCTGGCCAGCGACCGGGCCTTCCGCCACCGCATCCGGATCGAGGCGCAGGCCGCCGCGCGGCTCTGCCACCCCAACATCACCAATGTGTACGACTACGGCGAGTCCGAGCAGGTCGGTCTCACCGTGCCGTACGTGGTGATGGAGCTGGTCGACGGCGCTTCGCTGGCCAGCCGGCTGGGTCGGGAGAGCCAACTGCCGTGGCGGGAGGCGGTGACCATCGGTGCCGAGGTCAGCTCCGCGCTGGCCACCGCGCACGCTCGCGGAGTGGTGCACCGCGACGTCACCCCGGGCAACGTCATGCTCACCTCGACCGGCGTCAAGGTGGTCGACTTCGGCATCTCCGCGCTCGTCGGGGAGAGCGAGAAGGGGCCGGACGGCGCGCTGTTGGGCACTCCCGCGTACCTCGCCCCGGAGCGGCTGGACAACGGCCAGGTCTCCCCGGCCACCGACGTGTATGCCGTTGGGCTGCTGCTCTACCGGATGCTCACCGGTCGACTGCCGTGGCTGGCCAGCACTACCACCCAGATGCTGCGCGCCCACATGTACAACGACCCGGAGCCGATGCCCACCGTCCCGGGGCTGCCCGACGGGGTGGCCGACCTGGTCGGACGCTGCCTGGCCAAGCGACCCGCGGACCGGCCGGCCACCGCCGAGCTGACCCGGACGCTCGCCGAGGCGGCCGGCATGCTCGCTGCGGTGCCGGTCTCCCCGGCCGCCGGGCCGCTGGACGCGGCGATGCTCGGCAGTGCGCGTACCACCATCCTGCCCTGGTCGGCGGCGACCGACGCGTTGCCGCTGTCGCGGACCCGTAACCGTCGGACGCAGCAGCGGGTGACCCGGCGTCGGCGGGTGGAGGCCGGCGTGGCCGCCGTCGGGCTGATCGCTGTCACCGGGGCGATGTGGGGGTTCACCTCGCGTAGCCCGGCCAGCGGAGAGGACCGGCCGACGACCGAGGCTCGGATGGGGATGCCGACGGCGGCGCCCTGCGAGGTGGCGTACGCGCTGCGCTCCGACTCCGGCACCGACTTCTCCGCCGAGCTGACCCTGACCAACACCGGTGGCCGTGAGCTGCGCGACTGGGCGATGAGCTTCACCTTCCCCGGGCAGCAGAAGGTGACGAAGGCGGAGCCCGCGCCGGTGCACCAGCAGGGGAGCACGGTGCTGATCCGACCGGCGGCCCAGCGCACCACGCTGGCCCCCGGTGCGGCCGAGAAGGTGACCCTCACGGGTAAGTACAGCGGGGCGAACCCGTTGCCTGTCGAGTTCCGACTCGGCGAGGCGACCTGCGGGGTTCGGGTTTCCGGCGTCGCCGGCAGCGCGCCGTCCACGGCCCCGCCGCCCAAGGCCGCCACGGTGAAGGCCCCGCCGAAGAAGACGACGGCACGCGGCGGCTCCGGCGCGGGCGGCGGCGCGTCGAAGGCCAAGCCACCGAAGCCTCCGAAGGCCCCGGCGAAGCCCGCGAAGGCCGCGAAGGCCGCCGGTGGTGGCCCGGGAAAAGTGTGAAGGTGACCAAGGGGCCGGGCGGTCACCGGAAGAAGTAAGCAGGCCACGGCGGGTCAGCGCATCCCCGCGAATCGCTGCACCTGGTCGATCCCACCCTCGACGATGAGCACCCCGCCCTGGGGAAGCGTGGTGTCGTCGGAGGTGTACCGGAAGCGTTCGCCGGGCAGCTTGGCGCCGATCACGCGTACCCCGAAGCGCTCCTCCGGTCTCAGGTCGATCAGGGTGCGCCCGACCAGGGACTCCGGCACCCGGACGGTGGCGATGGCGAAGTCGTGGTCGAACTCGATGAAGTTGAGCAACCGGCTGACGAGCAGGTGCGCGACCCGGTCCCCGGTCTCCGCCTCCGGGAAGATCACGTGGTGCGCGCCCACCGACGCCAGGATCTTGGCGTGCTTCTGCGAGGTGGCCCGCGCCCAGATCTCGGGTACACCCAGCTCGACCAGCGCCAACACGGTGAGCACACTCGCCTCCACCGACGCCCCGATGGCCACCACGGCCCGTCCGAAAGTGGTGATGCCCAGCTGCCGCAGCGCCCCCTCCTCGGTCGCGTCGGCCTGAACCACTCGGTCGAGCTGCGCCGACCAGCGCTGCACCTTCGCCGGGCTGCGGTCGATCGCCAACACCTCGCGGTCCATCCGGGTCAGCGACCCGGCCAGGTGGCAACCGAATCGACCCAGCCCGATCACCACGATGCCGCCGCTGTCCGCCCGTCTAGCCGACACCTCGGCCCTCCCTGCTTCCAATGGCGTGTCGCCGGTGTGCGGGCCGGCCGACACCTCCGAACCACGCCCTAGCCGACAATGGGTTGCTCCTGGGGATAGCGGTAGAGCCGGCGTCGGGTGTTCAGGGCGATCGCCGACCCCAGGGTCAGCGTCCCGACACGGCCGATGAACATCAGCACGGTCAGCGCCAGTTGGCCGCCGGGCGGCAGTTCGGCGGCCAGACCGATGGTCAGACCGGTGGTGCTGAACGCCGAGGTGATCTCGAACAGGGCCGCGACGAAGCGGACGCCCTCGGTGAGCAGCAGCAACAACATGGTTCCGGCCATCACCAACGCGACGCTGAGCAGCGCCACGGTGATCGCCTGCCGCTGGCTCGCGGTGGCCACCCGCCGGTGCCCGATCGTCACGTCGGGCTCACCGCGCAGCTCCGCCCAGATGGTGAACGCCAGCAGGAAGAACGTGGACACCTTGATGCCACCGGCCGTGCTGGCGCTGCCGCCGCCGATGAACATCAGCACGATCAGCAGGGGATAGCTCTCCTCCTGGAGAGCGGTGATGTCCAGGACGCTGAAGCCGCCGGTGCGGCTCAGCGCGATCTGGGTGAACGACGCGAGGACCTTCCCGGGTACGTCGTACTGGCCGATCGTGCTCGCGTTGGTCCATTCGGCGGCGAGCAGGCCACCGAAGCCGAGCAGCAGCAGCACCACGCTGCCCCAGATGGTCAACTTCGTCGCCACCGCCCAGCGGGTCGGCTGCCGCCATTCACGGACCGCCTCGAAGAGGGCGGGAAACCCGAGACCGCCGATGATCGCGCCGATCGCCAGGGGCAGCGACACCCACGGATCACGGCTGAAGGCCAGCAGGCCATCGGTGTAGAGCGCGAAGCCACCGTTGTTGAACGCCTGCACGGCGTGGAAGACGCCCGACCAAAGGGCCTCCCCGAACGGGTAGTCGTAGGTCAGCCAGAGTCGACCGGCGACCAGCACTGTCATCACCGCCTCGCAGGCGAAGACGGTCAGCGCGATCCGGCGGAGCAGCCGGCCCACGTCACCGAGGCCGAACTCCGCCGTCTCGGCCTGCACCAGCAACCGGTTGCGCAGTCCAAGCTGACTGGAGACCACCAGGATGACCAACGCGGCGACGGTGAGGATGCCGAGACCGCCGAGCTGGGTGAGAAGGGTGATCACCAGCAGGCCCCAGCCGGACCAGTAGTTCGGCGTGTCGGTGATGGCCATGCCGGTGACCGACACGGCCGAGGTGGCGGTGAAGAGCGCCGTGACCACTGGTGGGCGTACGTGTTCGGCGGTCGCCCAGCGCGCCATGAGCAACCCGGTACCGAGCAGGATCGGCACCAGGAACGCGAACGGCACCAGCCGCACGGGATTGCGGAAGAACCGGCGCACCAGACAATCTTCCTGTCCGCCCGCGCCCCCGGAGTGGGAACGGGCATTCCGGAGATTCATCTGCCGGCCAGCCATCGACCAACTCCTGGCACATCACGGGCGGTCTGCTTACCCGGACCATCGATGACAGGAGACGGCGTTGCGACACACGCTGGAGGCGTACCGGTTGGCGATCCGGATGGGTGCCGACCACATCGAGCCGGACCTGGTCTCCACCTCCGACGGCGTGCTGGTCGCCCGGCACGAGAACGAGATCTCCGGCACCACCGACGTGTCGACCCGCCCGGAGTTCGCGGCCCGTAAGACGACGAAGACCATCGACGGTGTCGCGGTGACCGGGTGGTTCACCGAGGACTTCACCCTCGCCGAGCTGGCCCGTCGTCCGCCACCCG